>CAZBBN010000033.1:4784-9357 GCA_964490195.1 uncultured Nitrosopumilaceae archaeon | reverse complement strand
ATATCTGCTTTACTAATTCGACTGCGGTAAACCTTGTATTTTCTACCTTTGTCAGACAATAACCATTTTTCAACTTCGATTAATGTAAGTTCTTCAAGATCTCCTAATTTTTTATAGACTGAGCTAAGAGGAATTTTTAGTTTAACAGATAGTTCTGCCGCAGTATTACCTTTTTTTATTATTGAGAATAAAATTGCTCGAGACTCAGAATCTGCCAATGCTTCTATAACTTTTTGAGTAATATCATATTTTTTTAGTTGTGGTAAAGTTATCCGTCTTGACATGCAATTATTAAAAATATGACACAGATATTTAAACGAGATGCTTCTATTCTCATTCTAAAGAACTAGAATAGTTAATTATAATGAGGGGCAGTTTCTTTACGAGGTTCAAACCGATTCCAAAAGAATTCCAGAATCAGACCAATCGATATCCAAAATGATGTAACTCCAAGTACAGACATTAATCTAAATTCTTTTACCAAGTTCATCGGAGTAGTGATTTCATCTGGATTTTCTGGTATTACAAAGAAAACCGCAGAAATGAAAACGGCATAATCAATTAACGCTACAAGTTTTTTCTTGTTTTGGAATTTCTTGGATAATTTGTAAAAAGCAATTGCACCAAATCTCAAAATTGCAATAAATGAAAGATATAGAATTGTTCTTAGTGCCACAGTTTCTGCATCTCCCACAGTAGGAGGATTTGCAGGTATTTGAGAAATGAAATCATGTAAAGAGTAAACCACATAATGCCAGACAACACAATGGATTTTTTGATATCATTATTTCCAGGTAATGAATTTCTAGATAACGCAAAAACAATTCCAAATAACGAACCCACAGATGTTCCCAAAATCACTCCTGCAAGTATCTGCCCACTTTTTTGCCATACTCTATATCCTTCATATTTAACCCAGAATTCAGGAGTGTCTTCTTCTTCACCAGAAGCAAACAGATGTTGATTTTCAATTCCTATAGCTTGATCAAGATATGGTTCTACGATTGCAAAATTAACAGTCCCATGAATAAAACCTGCAAACGCCCCAGAAACTAATACAATTATAATAAAAAGAGATGTTTTCACGAAAAAGAACTACTCCTAGTGACAGGGAAAGCCTGCAGCATGTCTCATATCATGAGTGAGTTCATGGATGTAAAGATCAGTAAATGCTTGATCGCCATAAACTAAACTAAAGATATGTCCTTGATCAAATCCCACAACAAATAATCCTGCTGCAAAGATTATGGCCAGTACAATTATTGCTAGTTTTGAAACACCAGTTTTGGACACATTAATTTGTCTTGATTCAGACATGAATCAAAGCAGTATCTGAATGTATTTAAGCACTTGGATAATTTATCCAATTTATAAAAGATTTAGAATGAGTAAATTTCTAGGAAAGATCTAAAAAAACTATTCAAATTTTACAAAACATTATTTCAAGGAAGGGTTCCAGCAAAGTGCAGACATTTGACATCCCCTACATATTCAAGACACTCCAATTATTATCAAAAGAGAAATTTGTAAGCAGGGCAACTTTTGGAAAAGAGATTCATTTAGGAGAAGGCGCAGTTAAAACTTTGATTTCACATCTAAAAGAAGCAAAAATGATAGAGACTACAAAATCAGGTAGTTTTCTTACAGACAAAGGAGAAAAGATATCAAAACAGATTATGAATGTAATTTCAAAAGAATGTAAAATAAAAAAATGCAATCTAGTTTCTGGAAAAAACAATCATGCAATTATTCTGAAAAATTATGAATTCTCAATAAAATCAGGTTTAGAGCAAAGAGATTATGCAGTTTTGTATGATTCGTCTGGATGTACAACAATTTTGTATAAAGAGAATAGATTTGTGTTTTCAGGAGATAACCGAGACGATTTTAGAAAAGACGAAAAAACAAAAAAACACATTTTAGAAAATTTAGAGCCTGTTGATGGTGATGTAATGATTATTTCATCATCAGACGATCCTTTTGTTGCAGAAATTTCTGCAAAAAATTCTGCATTATGGACTTTGGCTACAAATTAGCGAAGATATTTAGTTGCAATGGTTTTTCTTAAAACATGTCAAAACTCTACCTGTTAGCAATTCCTGTTGCAATAGGATTTATTTCTGGAATATTTATGGTATTTTTTCCTGAAAATGAAAAGGATTCCCAATTACTCACAGTTTCAAAATTGATTAATAATGGCTCACCAATAATGGGAGATTCCAAAGCTCCAATAACAATTTTAGAATGGGGTGATTATCAGTGTACTTTTTGTTATAAATTTCATGAAAATACTTTGGATAAAATTTATGACAATTATATCAAAACAGGCAAGGTAAAACTAGTCTTCAAAGATTTTCCCATTAATGGTCCGGATTCATTTCTGGCAGCAGAAGCAGCATATTGTGCAGAGGATCAAGGAAGATACTGGCAATATCATGATGAGTTGTACAAAAATTGGGGTGGGGAAAGAACAGGATGGATCACAATAGAATCTCTGGACAGATTTGCAGTCTCAACGAATTTAGATTTGAAAGAATTTAACAAGTGTCTTGATGAAAAAAAATACCAAGACAAGGTCAGTGCACTCCACGAATTTGGAAAAGAGATAGGAATTGATGCAACACCATCATTTTTAGTCTTCAATGATAACAAAATAATCAAAATTAGAGGGAATCAACCCCTTGAAGTATTTCTAAAAACATTTGATGAATTATAATTTTGACAAAGATATATTCAATCAAAATTAATATTCACATGATCTGGAGTAAGTATGAATGAAGAAAATAGACGTTGAAAAACAAGATTCAGTAAAACTCTATAAAATTAGAAAAACATTAGAAGAATTATCTAAAAAATCAGGAAGAGGAACTGAATTAATTACAGTGTATATTCCCAAAGGAAAACAACTTCATGAAATTATTGGTTCTCTTCAACAAGAGCAAGGTACTGCTGACAACATAAAATCCGATCTTACAAGATCACATGTGGTTGATTCCTTGGGAAAAGTTGTTCAGAGATTAAAAATGTACAAAAAGACACCCGAGAAAGGATTAGTGGTTTTTTGTGGGGCACTGCCACCAGAAGGTGGGGGCCCGCTAGGAAGTGAAGTTGTAACAGTTTGGGAGATAGAGCCGCCAAAAGATTTGAATCAGTATTTGTACCGATGTGATGATCATTTTCATGTAGATATTCTAAAGGATATGCTAAAAGATGACAACCTAATAGGATTCTTGGCAATTGATGCAAAAGATGCAGGATGGGGATTATTGCATGGGGACAAAATAGAAGTTTTATCTCAAACAGGTTCAGGAGTAGCAGGAAAACATAGACAAGGCGGACAATCTGCAAAAAGATTTCAAAAACTCAGAGAGATGGAATTAACATATTATTTCAACAGAGTTGCAGAAACAACTAGAGAATATTTTATCGATATTTATCCAATCAAAGGATTGGTAATTTCAGGTCCTGGTCCAACAAAAGAGGATTTCATTAATGGTAACTATCTAGAATATAGATTACAAAATATGATAATCAATACAATTGATGCATCATATTCAGGTGCAGAAGGAATCAGAGAAGCTTTTGCAAAATCCTCAGACATTTTAGGAGACTTTAGAATGGTGGAAGAGAAAAAACTAGTAGAAGATCTATTTAGAGAAATAAACACCAATTCTGGAAAAGGATCATATGGATTACAAGAAGTGATAGAATTTCTAAAAAACAATGTAGTAAAAATAGTACTCATTACAGATAATACAAATTTGCATCGTGTGGAAGGCAAATGTAAAAGATGCCAACACTTTCAAGAAGAAATTGTAGAAAGATCAATGGTCATTCCTAAAAAGACAGAATTTGCAAATAATCCATGTCCAGGATGTAACTCTATGGAAGTTGAAGTTAATGAACAAGATATTGTAGATTATCTAGAACTACTTGCTGCAAAAACAGGTTCTCAGTTAGAAGTTATTTCGGGAAGTTCAGAACATGGAAATATGCTTGCAAGTTTGGGCAAAATTGGTGCTATTCTAAGATATAATCCAGGTCATGGCTAAGTAATAAAACTACGAATATTTTTTGAAAGGTCAACGAGTTCAGCATCGCTTGAAATTTGTCGTTTTGTCCAAACTGTTCCTTTGCTATTATATCTTGGAATGATATGAATGTGGACATGAGGAATAATTTGCTTTGCAGCCCTACCATTATTTTGACCTAGACTAAATGCATCAGCACCAGTTGCATTCAAAATTGCATTTGCAATTTTTGGAACAAGCGAAAAGAGTTTTCCAACATCTTCTGAATCCATATCAGTAATTCGTTCATGATGCATTCTAGGAATGATTAAACTATGCCCTACATCAATTGGGTATTTATCTAAAAATGCAATATGAGAATTATCTTCATAGAGTAAATGTCCCGCTCTTTTTCCATTCAAGATTTCACAAAAAATACAATCCATAAAGATCAGCCCCTTCTAATTTTATTTATTGTTTTTATCGAATGGTTAATTAGGGCAATTTTCAAACGCAGAACATCCTATGGGTAGAAAAGAAAAAAGAGAGCGTGAACAAAAACG
>CAZBBN010000033.1:0-4684 GCA_964490195.1 uncultured Nitrosopumilaceae archaeon | reverse complement strand
TTCACAAACATGCAACAGGCGTTACGTTAGGATATCTATTTGACACATTATCCATAGGTCTAGATGATCAATGCTTTGTATTCCCAGATGGAAGAAGTTTCTGTACAAATGAAGACTACAAATTAGTATTCTACATCAATGGAGAGCAAGTTCCAGATATTAGAGATTATGAAATACAAGATAACGACAAAGTTTTGGTTGCGTACGGTGCAGAAACTCCTGAAGAGATAGATGCACTATTGTTAAAATTAGATAAACAAGAAATAATCAAATAAGAGATCATTCATCTTTTGTGGTAAACTTTGCCATTTTATCAAAGAACATGTAATATCCACATTTAGTACAACGCAATACAGTAAGTTCAGTTGTAAGAAATTCCTTATCTTCAAACCTTCCACTTAATTTTACATTCTCTCCGGCTATTGTCGCTTTATTGCTTTTACAAACGGGGCATTCTAGTGCTTTTTGTTCCACAAATTTCTCCAAAAATGGTTACAATTTAAACTCAATGAAAATATTTCAATTAGCATTCTCAATAAAGTCTAAATTATGGCAATCTGAAATTAACATATCATGGAGATTTCTAGTAAAAATGTCGTAGAAGGGACATCTAGATCTCCCCAGCGAGCAATGTACAAAGCTATGGGTCTAAATGACGATGATTTATCTAAACAATTTATCGGCGTATGTCATACTGGAAATGAAGCAACACCATGTAATATTCACCTTCCAAGATTAGCTCTCAAAGCTAAACAAGGAGTAACAGATGCGGGTGCAACACCACGAGAATTTTCAACCATTGCAGTAAGTGATGGTATTGCCATGGGTCATGAAGGAATGAAGTCATCATTAGTTTCACGTGAAGTTATTGCAGATTCAATTGAGTTAATGATCAGGGCACATCAATATGATGCATTAGTAGGAATTGCAGGGTGTGACAAAAGTTTACCTGGCACCATGATGGCAATGGCCAGACTAAACATACCATCAGTGTTTGTTTATGGGGGAACTATCATGCCAGGAATGCTTGATGGGCAGGAACTAACAATAGTTGATGTGTATGAAGCAGTTGGCGCATATGACTCAGGACAATTATCTCTTGAATCTCTAAAAAATATTGAAAACACTGCATGTCCAAATTCAGGATCTTGTGGGGGAATGTTTACTGCAAACACAATGGCATCCATTTCTGAAGCTATAGGACTTGCATTACCAGGAAGTGCCAGTCCACCTGCAGAAGACAATAGACGTGAGAAGATGGTGTATGACACAGGAGTTGCATGTGCAAGATTGTTAGACATGAACATTAGGCCAAAAGAAATTTTGAGTTTTGAAGCATTTGAAAATTCAATCACTATGTTGAATTCTATTGGAGGATCAACTAATGGAATTTTACATTTGCTTGCACTTGCAAATGAAGTAAACATTGATTTGACATATGATGATTTTGAAAGAATAAGAAAGAAAACACCTCATTTAGCAGATATGAAGCCAGGAGGAAGTTATGTGATGAATTCACTAGACAAAATTGGAGGAATTCCATTTGTGTTAAAAAAACTGCTTGAAAAAGGACTGTTAAATGAAAACTGCATGACAGTAACAGGGAAAACAATCAAAGAAAATCTCACATCAATGAAGATGCCCGATGTAGAACAACATATTGTAAGATCAGTTGAGAATCCTCTTCATCAGGTAGGAACAGCAGTAGTTCTCAAAGGAAGTCTAGCTCCGGACGGGGCAGTAATCAAGACTGCAGGAGTAGAGATGACCAAATTCACTGGGAAGGCTCGTGTCTTTGATAGAGAAGAATGTGCATTTGATGCTGTTGCAAAAGGCGAGATAGACGAAGGTCATGTATTGGTGATTAGATATGAAGGTCCTAAAGGAGGTCCAGGAATGAGAGAGATGTTGGCAACCACTGCGGCACTTGTTGGACAAGGATTAGGCAAAAAAGTTGCAATGGTAACTGATGGACGGTTTTCCGGAGGAACACGGGGATTCATGGTAGGTCATGTTGCACCAGAAGCATATGTGGGAGGTCCTATTGCTTTAGTAAAAGACGATGATGAAATTACAATAGATACAGAAACCAACATAATTGATCTTCATGTATCCAAAGAAGAATTGGAAACTAGAAAAAAGCAATGGAGTAAACCTAAACCAAACTATACCAAAGGAGCACTTGCCAAATATGCATCATTAGTCGGCTCTGCAGCACAAGGTGCCATCACAACACCAATTTTGTAAAATTATTCATCTAAAAAAAACTAAATTTCTTTTTCAAGTTTATTCCAATCAACTTTTTCTTGTTGCTCCACATAGATTTTTAGCAATACAGTCCATGCTTTTTGAAAGTCTACTGAAAATTTCTCAAATCCAGAAGTACTTGCCAATGAAATTTTATTTTTAGGATTATAGTTTACCTCATCTAATGAAATACAATGGACAGCATCATTTTTTACTTCAAACAGTCTCGACATGACTCTAGTGAATTCAGGATCAAAGACTTTCCAATCTAGAAATGTTCTAATTTTTCTATTAATTGGTACTAAATTTAACAAGTAAAGAAGTTCCACACTGTTACTTTGATTAGAATATCCGACTATTCTCAATCGAATAATCTCATCAAACAAAAAAGCCATTTTTGAGAATGCTGACAAAATACTATCTCTGTTTTTTGAAATAGTTAATTTTGTACTAAATCCATTTTTTACAAAACCACCATTTAGGAAATAATGTTTGTCTTTGTCAATTACATATAGTCTAATTTTTGGAGATATTTTTTTCCTCTTGATACTTGCAATATATTTTGAAAAGCTCATGAACCAAAGATAAAACAATAATTAATTAAGGATTTTGAAGATTTTCAGAAAAATTATGATCAATTTGTTCATAAGGTTTATAGATCATCGATCTGCAATATATCTCAGAGATAACAGGAAAGAAAAATAACATTATTTGATAAAATTACTGTTGTCTACTACAGGTCATCTTAAAGGAAATCTTTTTGCCCAAATAGTGGTATTCATGCCAAATTAATTTCTAATTTTTTAATTTTGGATTTAAATCTATACAGATTCACATATAATTTGGAATCAATTTGGGAACTTCTGTAAATAATATTGATTCGTATGTTGTATCATGAATCAAAAACTGCGAAATACAGGATTACTTGCAATAATTTCTGTTTTAACTGTGGTTTTGATTGCTGGAAATATTGGAAGTTCCACTGCAACTAACACTAGCACCACTGGAGGTACTGGTGGGCATAATGTTGGAAATCAAAACACCGTTGGAAATAGTTCTGTTGGTCAAGGACACGTAAGCTCACATGATACAGGCTCCGACAAAGTATGTGGAGATAAATTGTGTTCAGAACAAGATGAAGGACAAAATTAGCTTGAAATTGCGAGTATAATACGCAATAAAATTTTGGAAAACTGTCGCGGATATCTACGACAGTTACTTTTTATTTTAATTTTATGCAGATATCATTTTTGGTGGTATTTTTTTTAAAACTGATTTCTAGTAATAACATACATTGACCTTTAGTGACATCACTTTATCGAAGTAAATCTACAGATATAGATACCTACTAGTGTTACAGATTAGTGTAATTAGTAAGAGAGATTCATGACTTTGTCATTATATCAACAAAAAAGTTAGTTGTTTTAAATCACAAGCAAATTCTTTAAGAGAGTTCTAATTTTTAAGAACACATATTAGATTCAATTTACAGTTACTGTTCCAATCATCCAAGGATGGATTATACAATAATATGGGTATTCTCCAGAACTGTCAAATCTAAAAGAATATGTATCGCCGGCATTTAGCAATCCACTGTCAAACATTCCAGTAGCACCATACTCTAAGCCCCCACTGGTGACCGTGTGAGTTACAAAATCATTATTTTTCCAAATCACCTCATTACCTGAAAATATGACAAGATGTGATGGAATATAACATCCATTAACGTCTTCACATCCCGGAACTGATGAGCCAAGAGATATGCTGACTAATCTAGGAGTACTCTTTGACGCAACAAGTTCTTTAGTTGTTTTTTCAAGTTTTTGTAAAGTTTCAGATGTTTTTTTCTCTTCGGCAACAAGTTTATCAGTTAATTCTTTAATTTTCACAGGAGTAAGTTTGGGCACTTTTGTGATTTTCTGATTGATTTTTTCAATTTCTCTTTTTGCATCAGGTTCTACTGAAATAATTTTTATCTTCCCTAAAGGAAGAATTGGTTCATCTTTAACATAATAATTGTAGGTTCCTTCTTTTTGAGAAAGGATGGTAATATTCGTTTTATCTCCAGGATTTAATAACTTTGACTCTATATTTAATTCAGGTATGATAAACGCATGTGGATGTGAGTTATTGTTTGTTATTTCAACAGTGTATTCTAAATTTTTTTGTATAATAAATGTTGGATTTTTACCTAATATGCCATCAAGACTTTTTGCTTCTACCTGTTCATAAATCCAAACATCACCGCCATAAATGGGCCATGTAATTATACCTACATCGCCCGTACCATCAAGTACAATTTTTGCATTGATTTTATCGGGATTAAAAGATTGGATTTTTTCATCTAGAATATTTTGTTCAATATTTTTAACAGATTGTTTTCCTTTAGGGATTAATGAACCAAAAGATGGGATATCTTCAGATAATTATTTTTTTA
>CAZBBN010000032.1:0-9385 GCA_964490195.1 uncultured Nitrosopumilaceae archaeon | reverse complement strand
ATCAAAGATAAATTGCCATTTGTTCTATATTCGTAATGGGATGTAATGTAAATAATAGTGAAGAAATATGTAATACTATTTAGTTTTTAATGGAAAAATTTAACAGATTTTGATTTTTTTCATAGTTTCGCTTAAATATTTTTTTTGCTGAATTGATTAATGCAAACTGCTTATGTCCTGATTAATTGCGATCTTGGTACTGAGATGGATGTTATTGAAAAACTAAGACATATGGATTCTATAAAAGAGATTCGTGGTACTTTTGGAGCATTTGATATTATTGCTAAAATTGAGAACTCCGAAAGAGAAAAAGTTCGTGAAACCATTACTTTGAATATTAGAAAACTTGACCATGTACGTTCAACTCTTACCTTGATGGGAATTCCAGAACAATCCTAGGGATATCCTATCATGACGAAAGCCTATGTTCTGATTGAAAACGATGCTGGAACTGAAGATTCAATAATTTTTCATTTAAAGAATATCCCAAGTATCGTAAATGCGTTTGGAACATTTGGAAGATATGATATCATCGCCAAATTAATTTCTGATAATGAAGAAAACATATTTTATGATATTACAAATAGAATAAGAACAATATCAAACATCAGGTCTATTCTAACATTGTTTGTAGATAAAAAACCGGGCATCTCAAAAATCAGCAATATTGAACAAAAAGTTGTTGATGAACATATGGCTCATACTTTTGTCATTCTCCATTGTTCAAAGGCTAATGAATCCAAGGTTCTTACAATCTTGAAGCAGATACCAGAAGTAATGGAAGCTGACATACTAGTTGGAAACTATGATATAGCATGCGAGATTGTAGCCCCTACATATAATGATATTTCAGAAATTATTAGCAATAAAATTAGAAAAATTTCTGGAATAAAATCTACAATTACAATCAACATTGTAAATAATCAGGGTTTTTCAAGATAGTTTGTTTCTCAAGTAAATGCCATTACTTCGCCTTTTGCAATTCGCTCTTTGAATTTTTCCTTGTCTTTTTCTCTATCTTTTACTGTGTCTTCCATGTGTCAATATAGTTGATCTTTGATTTATCGTTACCCTCCCAAATTCTAAAAAACTGTCAAATAATCCTCAATTAATTAAACATCTTTTAAGAATAAATAATTTTCATTATAATAAGACAAATGTATCTTAATAGTGTTGGATGAAATTAGAAAATGTGAATGCCCACCAGGCTCTAAAAGTTATGAAAATGAAGACGGGATGAGAATATGCGTATCCTGTAATGGATGGATAGAATCTTAAAACTAATTCAAGATGATCAAGTTTTGATTTTATTCACTCCAAATTCTTTTCTAAGCACATCAATGTAATCTGTTCTGATCTCTTCTGAAACATCAAAGAAAATATCTTTGTCATTTTTTATTTGGTATTCTCTTGATATCTTTTCTTTTGCCACATTAAAGAAAGTGATTTTTTTGTCATTTGGTATGTTATTTAGGCTCAAAATGGTGCCTACCGATCTTCTTTTTTGTAATAACTGATTTGTTATTTGCTCTGGCAATATTTTTCTGTCAAACTTTATGATTGCCTTGATGAGTGGCAGATTATTTGCAGTGACTATAATCTTTCTTTCAAATTCTGTACCGGGTTTTGATGTATTTTGCTCAATTAATTCTAGTTTTATTTTACAATTCAAATGGTTCCCCAATGCAGTTACAATGTGACCTAGTGGTGCGTCAAGCATTTCTTTTATCATGATGTCTTTTGTTTCAAATCGTGATGCTAACATTTTGTCTACTATAATAGATGATATTTTATATTGTTAATTGTCTTCTTTACAATCTCTGCCATTCTTTCATACATGTCCAAAGTGTCGTGATCTACAAAAAGATCTTTTTGAATTTTCCATTTTGATGCGATTAGTATTTTTGAATTTGATTTCAATCTTGTTGATTCCTTTTTTGGAGAATATCTTGAGATGACAATTGTTTTTTCTTTAAGCAAACACCTTGTCATTAATTGTCGTAATCGTTGATCCTGATCTAATGGTTCAACTACGTTGTCCCGAATTAATCCTGGAGGTAATGTGGTGAGTTTTTGATATCCATTCCACATAAAACTCTCTACCTCTGAATGAAACAGTCCTTTCTTCACTGTGGTGATTGTTCCTATGTCAAATGGACCCAGATTAATTGGTTCTGGAAATGCCAAAAAGAATCTCATCATCCACCATGAATGCTTGTGCATTCCCATTCCTACATAACCTCCAGCTGCATAGTCACACTTTACATATTCTTGTTTTTTTAAAACATGGACATAGTCAATTGGAGAGTTTTCTAATTTCAGAGTTCCAATGTTCCCAATTCCACCTCTTGTTTCTAGCAGGTATGAGTTAGGAAAATCCTCTTCAAAATCATATCTCTTTTCTGCTATAGCTGCCTTGATCCCATGTGTCTCAAAATGCTTTTGAATCTTTTCCAGTATGTGGTCATATGCTAGTAGCATTGTCATGATTACAATTATCTTTAGACAATTATAAGGCATTTCATATCAATACATTAAATATATACAAAATTATTCAATATTGTTAAATATTTGTAAAGCTTTAATATAGTGTGCAAATAGGTGAAAAAGATATCAAAATTCTCCAATTACTGCAGGTAGATTCTAGACAATCAGCGAGACAACTTGCACTTAGATTAGGTGTGTCAACTGTTACCATGCTTTCAAGAATAAAAAAACTTGAAGAGTGCAAACTCATTCAAGGTTACACTGTTCGCCTTGATCATGAGATGCTTGGGTATGACATTACAGCAATCATTGAAATCAAAACTAGTGATGGGAAGATGTTGGAAATTGAAAATGAAATTGCAAAACAAGACAATGTAATTGCAGTGTATGACATTACTGGAAATGCAGATACACTAGTTATTGCAAAATTCAAAGATAGGAAAACTATGAGCAGTTTTGTTAAGAACTTGTCTACTGTACAAAATGTAACTAATACTATAACTAACATTGTATTGACTACCGTGAAAGAAGATGACCGACTACTCTAGAATTTCTTAAATCATGTTATTATCTGGCTATTTTTTCAGTGTTTAGAATTTTTCCAGAATTATTGTCAATTTCTAACGCGATTTGTAAATAGCCTGTATTGACAATTACAGAAGTAATATTTGGTTCACTCATAGATACAATTGATTCTAATTCAAAATTATCGTACCCATTTTTTTCCAATGATTCATTGATCATTTTTAGTGCTTTTTCATCATCAATTATTTTCTTTTTATCTGCTGAACTCTTTATTCCAAGCAGAACTAAAATTAGAATTAAGATCAATCCAAACGCAATTTGGAATTCAAACAATGTCAATTTACTGATTAAGAATTGTTTTTGTGTGATTTATGAGGTGTTATTCTGTTTTAGTAAAATTGTTTAAAAATTCTGGTTTTATTTCATAGATTTTAAATTAAAGCCATATTTTCTAAATTCTTTATTTTTGTTTGACTTATTTTATTCTAATTACCACTGTTGTGTCTTTTAGTATTTAATGTTACTTCATTTGATTGGTTTTAGATTACAATTTTCTCTTTTGCCATATTTTGGACAGTTACAATCACATAACAACAATGCTGTATTGCATCCACTACATTCTGTATGCTCTACAAAACCTTCTTCATGTTAATATGATATACTGTATCATGAAAATTAAATGTAAATTTTTTTCCTTAAAATTCATTCAGAAATACTCGGTTTTTTTAAAAACATCTAAGATATTTTTTTAGGGTATTAAAATAAGATGTTCACGAATGAATAATGCATGGAAAAAGCATATGTTTTGATCAATTGTGATTTAGGACATGAAAGGGACACACTGGTTGCGTTACGCAGTATGAAATCAGTGAATGAAGCACATGGAACATTTGGTTCATCTGACATTATTGTAGAAGTTGCAAATGAAGATGTAGAAAAATTACGTGAAGACATTACATGGAAAATTCGTAAGTTGCCTACTATGAGGGCGACATTAGCACTTATGACAATTGAGGGGCAAGGATGAGGAGATTATGCTAAAATCGGAAATAGAAGAATACACTTGCTGTCAGACATGTAATAATTCATTACCCCATTGTCATTGCAAGTGTCCATATTGTGGGGAACGAGATAAGTGTGAATGTGCGTTGTTTGACGCAGCCACTGGGGGATAGAAATTCGTAAAAATATTTTTTCAAAAAAATCCTTTACCGTGTATTTATTCAGAAACTACTTTAAACAAAAACTTCAATAAATTTCATGATTAAAGAACTTCCCAAAGATTTTGTTCCAACGTTTTTTAACAACACTGCTAATTCCTATGATAGAATAGTGTATTTGACTACTTTTGGAAAAGATAATGTTTGGAAACATAAAATTATAGAACAATTGTTGACTGAGAAAACTGTGTTGGATCTTGCTTGTGGCACTGGAGTCCTAACAAAACAAATTGCAGAAAAAATCCCAAACGTGAAAATAATAGGTGTGGATATTACTAAAAACTATCTTGAAAAAGCAAAAGAAAAATTAATTGTGTGTGAAAATATTTCTTTCATAAATCAAGATGCTGAAAAACTTAATCTGAACAAAAAGTTTGATTGCATTACCGCGTCATATTTACCAAAATACTGCACAAGTGAAGTTTTGATTAAAAACTGTATTGATCATCTCAATATTGGTGGAAAAATGATTTTACATGATTTTACATATCCGACAAATCGATTTGTAAGAAAATTGTGGAATTTTTACTTTAAATTACTTTATTTTATAGGGTTTTTTATTCCCAATTGGAAACAGGTCTTTATCCATCTACCTCATATAATAAGGACCACTAATTGGGTGAAGGAATACGAAGAGACTATGAAGAACTATGGATTAAAAACATACAAAAAAGAATTAACATGGAACACCTCAACTATTATTGTCGGAACCAAGATTTCCTAATCTTATTTCTTCCAATATGGTGAACCAAATTATTTTGTTATGAATGATTTCATATTCTCTTGTCACCTTATTTTCATCCGGACTTCGGTTCAACGATGTGACGTTTCTAGCAGCATTGATCCCATTTACATTAAGAATAGTTCCAACACCGCGTTTTTTCTTTAAAAGATCGTCTAAAATAACTTCAGGCAAAACTCTGGAGTCAAATTTTACATTAGCTTTTATCACTGGAAATCCTTGTGCAGTAATTGCAACCTTTCTCACAAATTGATTAGGAGCAACAGTGTTTTGTTCTATTACTTGCAGACGTATATTGCAGTTAAGAATCTCTCCTAGAACAGTAACTACCTGACCTACAGGCGCATCCAATACTCTCTGTAACAAATCTTTAGAAGATATCTTCATACAATATTATCTCATTTAAATGAATTAAAGGTACCTTAAAACAAAAAAGAAAATTGTACCAAATATTACAACAGAACTAATACTCTTGAGGATTATTTCTTTTTTACGGTATTTTTGGTAAGTTGCATTTTGTCGTCTTAATTCTTTGTATTTTCTAGAAGTAATAATCAAAATATAACTTACAATGCCTGCAATTATGGAAAATATTATGGTCTCAACTGAAATGGTATTTGATTGAATCACAGCTCCTGCAAAAACTGGTAAAACTCCCCAGGAGATTACAAATGAAATATTATTGTGAAATTTACCATGAAATAATTCTAGATTATATGCAAAAAGAAAAAACCCTTCCATTATTCCTATTGGAAATAATAACCAAGAATCTAAAAACGCATAATACAATCCAATTGAAAAAGCAATGATCAAAGAAATTATTGATGCAAACCAAAGCTTTGAATTCGATATGTATCCCCAAGGTTTTTTTTTACTTCCTAATGCATCAAGGCAATGTGCAGATATGCCTATTGCAAAAAAATAGAGTAAACAAATGGATATCAGTCGATCAAGACTAAATTCTACTGAAAGAGATCCTAATATGGAAAATGATACTACCATTCCAGTATAAGGTAAAAATAAAATCCCTATTGATAATCTAAAATTTCTAGAACCAAATTTTGGGACAAACCATTCATTTAGTCTATTATTTTGCATTCTTTTTTAATGACAATGTAGCATTAAATGATTTAATCCAGATCATGTCCCCATAAACCCACTTAATTTTTCAATTACTATACTATTGTCTCTCGTATCTATTTTTAGAATATATCCATTGCTCCAACCAAGTTTAGATATGTATTCTTCTGGAATATCTATTTGATATACACCGTTATTTTGTTTTATGAGTTTGGATGTTTTTACCATGTAAAAATATTGTCTTTAATGATATCTAAAAATTACTATTTTCACATAATGTCTTGAAATTATTCAATAATAATTAAAAAACTGAACAAATGTACATTATTCTAAAATGTGACTTTTATTTCATGATGATCTATAGCATTGCGGTAGTAATCTACAAAGAAAACGTCGAGAGGAAAAAAATATCGATAGGTGTTGGTCAAAGGACTAATACTGTGTTTTATAAGATTACTGCCTAAATTATTTACATGATGAGGGAACCTATGTTGAAAAAAATGGTTTGTATCAATGATGGAATTTCTTCATGTGTGGATTGTATTGAAATTACTGATTTTAAAACAAATGAAATAATCTGTCAAAAATGTGGTCTAGTTTTACAAGATAATGTTTCACAAGACAATAAAATTAACAATGAATTTTCTAAAAGAATACTGGCACTCATGTAAATAATAGTTCAATACTAAGATTTCAAGATATGGGACTAGCTACAATTATTGACAAATTTAATTGTGCTTCTAAAGGTAAGTTCTAGATTACAAAACAAGACAAATAATGAATAGAATGAGGTTACGGGATTCAAGAAGTCAAATAAAAAATTCCTCTGAACGAAATTTACGAATTGCTTTACTTTGAGTTGTGGTGTGCTTGCTTTCATCCTGACTCTGAAGAATCAGGGCTTTCCCGCTCGCATCTGTAATCGCTATCAAGAATACATACAGCATGTTAAATTATTTTGATTTTTTATAACTTTTTTAAACAAATTTAAAGAATAACACAACTGTAGTTTAAATTCAATTATCAGAATATGTGATTATGAGTGAATTAATCGCAGGATATCATGGTGTTAGAAATACCTTGATTTTTGTAGGAGTGATATCTGCCCTTGCAGTACTAGTATTGTTTTTGAAATGATTTAATTATAATAATATGAACCGTAAGCTCAAAAAAAAATTCAGCATGTTGATATCTTAATTTTTCTAATATGGATTTGAAGAAATTAAAGAAGATCAAACTTAGAGATTTGAAAAAGGAAAATTCATTTTTTGAGAATACCATAAAATTAAAAATACAAATCTGATGACAAAGTAGCATATTCATGGAAAAAATTTGTTGGGCTAATACTGATAATTTTGATGAATCAGAATTTGTAATAGTAGGAATTCCTGATGAGTCACAATCACACGCCCAAAGAAAAGGAACTGAAGACGCCCCCTTCAAAATACGACAAATATCTAATCAACGTGATTCTTATGAACGGAATGAAAAAATTATCCTTGGACGACCTTTTCAGGGCATTGAAAAAAAAGTTCATGACATTGGAAACATCAACCGAGAACAAATTGAAACCATTTATAGTAAAATCTCTGAATCTTCCAAAATACCTCTCTCTATTGGAGGTGATCATTCAATCACCTGTCAAATTATTAACACTATGGTAAAAACATTTGGAAAAATTTCTCTAGTGTATTTTGATGCCCATCCTGACTTTGTAAGTTCCACTACAAATTATTATGGCTCTGTGATAAATGACATTCTTTCAAATATTGAAATAGATACTAGCGTTGAAATAGGAATTCGAACTCCGGAACAAGAAGAGTTGGACAATATTGCAAAATGCCATCTAAGTGTTATTACCCCTTTTGACATAGCAGAAAAGGGGATTGAACAAATCACAAATTCTGTATTAGATAGATTGGGGGACAATGTATATGTCTCATTTGACATGGACTGCATTGATCCTGCATATGCACCAGGCGTTTCTGTTCCAGTACCAATGGGTCTAAACAGTATAGATGCAGTATATCTATTGCAAAAAATTGCAAAAAAGGGACTTGTAGGAATGGATGTTATGGAGGTATGTCCTAGTTTTGATGTTAAAGGCAGAACTTCTCATTTAGCTTCTAGAATAATTTCTGAAGTAATCTATTCATCAGGAGAAAAAGTACTTGACTGAATTTGAAAATGAATACACATGGGGTAAATATGTTGCAAACAATTCCATTGAAAGATTTCAAACAGAGTTTGATCAGGCAATTGATAAAATTCAAAATGAACTTGGTAAGACATATCCTATCATAATCAAGGGGGAGGAAATTTACTATGATGATTGTTTTGAGGTTTGTTCACCTTCAGATACTGGAATTGTTGTAGCTAAATTTCCAAAAACATCTGTCGAGGATACAAAGTATGCCATATCAAGTGCAAAAGATTCATTTGAAGAGTGGAGTGGTACTCCATATCAAAAAAGAGTTGAAATATTTCGAAATTGTGCTGATGTTTTTTCCAAACAAAAATTCTTTTTAGCAGCTCTTATGACGTTTGAGAATGGAAAGAATCGCCTTGAAGCAATGGCTGATATTGATGAAACAATTGACTTTATGCGATTTTACGCATTACAGTTAGAAAAACATCGAGGTTTTCAGAAGCAGACTGTTCATCCTAATCCAAATGAGAAAACACAGACAATAATGAGACCTTATGGCGTATGGGGGATAATTGCCCCATTTAATTTTCCTTCTGCAATTGCAATAGGAATGACGACAGGTGCACTAATTACAGGAAATACTGTTGTTTTAAAGCCTGCAAGTGATGCACCATTATCTTCATTTCAGCTTGCAAAAATTCTATACCAAATAATTCCTGATGGTGCAATCAATTTTGTAACTGGTTCTGGAGGAATAGTGGGCAAGACTCTCATTGAGAGTCAAGACGTAGACGGAATTGCATTCACTGGATCACGTGATGTTGGCATGAAGGGATTTCAAGAATTTACAAAATCAACTACAAAACCTTTCATTTCTGAAATGGGAGGAAAAAACCCCGTAATTGTAACAAAATATGCTGATTTGGAAAAAGCAACAGATGGAGTGATGAATGCAGCGTTTGGATATTCTGGCCAAAAATGCAGTGCATGCTCTAGGGTTTATGTTCAAAATGAAATTGCAGATCAATTCATTTCAAATCTTGTCGAGAAAACAAAAAAACTAGTAATTGGAAAGTCGTGGGAGAAAGGAGTGTTTCTGGGACCTGTAATCAACAATGATGCTAAAGCAAAATATGAAAACGCTGTAACTATGGCAAAAAGAGACGGAGAAATTCTTACCGG
>CAZBBN010000031.1:5541-9763 GCA_964490195.1 uncultured Nitrosopumilaceae archaeon | reverse complement strand
ACCATCACACTTGTCATAATTGTGGGCACCATCAGTATTGGCATATTCTACGGAATAGTTGCAAATCATACCCCTCCTTCTGTAGTGCAACAAAATGAGTTGGCAGAAGAACTATCCAAAATTAGGACAGACCTTACATATGCCAAATTTATTGACATGAGTGAAGATGATCATCTTGCAATTATTCCTCAAATGTCCTCTCATTCCAGAGAACTAATCCTCAATGAAGCAAAAAAATTCGACAAGATTATTGATGAAGACATGAGTGAAATCACTTACAATATGGAATCCCCAGATGAACTAAAATTCCTCCAATCTGCTCAAATCTCAGGAGTAAAGGGAAATGATGCACAGGGAAGGGCACTGATAGTTTCAAATGGTTATGTGACATATTTGAGATTGGAAGAGTTTGCAGTAACTCCCGGAATTGATCAGCACATCTACCTTACAAAATTCGGAGACATTACAAATGGCATAGATATTGGAGAACTAAAGGCAAACAAAGGAAGTCAAAACTACCAGATAAAAGAAATTAACCCAAATGAATACGACCAGATGATAGTGTACAGTAAACCTTTTGACATGTATTATGCGTCAGCCAGTCTTGCAAAAATAGGTTCAAACTAGATTTATCTTGAAATTTATTTTTATCTTTTAATTAATTATGTCTAAAATTCTGTCCAATATTTGAGATACCATGTTAAAGGATATTTCAGGGTGTTTACTGTAGATTTGGCAATTCCTGCAAGTATTTCATACATGCCCAATGTATCTTTATCTGTGAACATGTCCTTTTGGAGTTTCCATTTTGATTTTTGAGTTCGTGGATTTTGCCTTTATTCCCTTGTTTATTGTTAGATAATATCTAGAAACAATAATTGTTCTTTCTTTTAGCAGACACTTTGTCATCAATTTTTGTAGTGTTTTATCTGAATACAGTGCATCAGATACATTGTCTTACACCAATCCAGGTGGCAAGGTAGTTAGTTTTTGATAACCGTTCCATATAAGCATTGGAAAATACGAATGCATATCGGCTCACCGTTAAAATATGGGCGTTATGGTTTGAGAACATAATGCATGGTGCCAATTACAGAACTGCAACAGGACAAATCTTTACCAGAAAGGAGTATATTAAAGGTAAACCACAGATCAAAATTGCAAAATTTCAGGGTGGTAAAAGAGGAGTTTACAAGTATTGTGTTCAGTTACTAATTAATGAAAAGATTCAGATCAGACATATGGCAATTGAATCAACCAGATTGGCAGCAAACAAAACACTGGAGAAAACTACTGGTGAAACAGGTTACTATTCTAGACTAAGAATTTATCCACATAATTTACTTCGAGAAAACAAACAGATTGCAACTGCAGGTGCAGATAGAGTTTCTGAAGGAATGCGAAGATCATGGGGCAAAGCAGTTAGCTTAGGTGCCAGAGTCAAACAAAGACAATGCATAATGGAAATGTTTGTCAATTCTGAGGCCCATTTGGAGGCAGCAAAAAAAGCACTACATGGTGCATGTGTGAAATTACCAGGAACCCCAACCATCAAAATTATAGAATGGAATAAAGCATCACCATAAATTTTCTAAATCAGGTTTCTTATTTTTAACAAATGCTAAAAATTCTTGAAATTCATCTTTTGTTGGTTCTCGATTTAGAATTCTTTTTGACTGATAGTAAAAAGAATTGTAAATTCTTCCAACCGCTACACCCAGTGCAAATGATTTTGAATCATCAATGTTTGAAAGAAATTCAATTAATTCTTTAATTTCATCTTTGTTGGAAAGTGTATCTTGAATTTTTTGTTCTATTTTACAAAGAAGAGTTTCATCCACAGTATATCTTGATTGAAATAGTTAAAAACAGTTTAATATCCAAATTCAACCTATAGGGTTGTTGCAGTTATAGTACAGTCTGGTTAGTACTCGTGCTTGCCAAGTACGTGACCCGGGTTCAAATCCCGGTAACTGCACCACTTATTTTTGATTTTTTGGAATTAGTGCATTTTTAATAATTTCTAATGCGTCCTGAGCTTTTTCTGGACGAGGTAACTGAATCATGAACACGTTATCTTTTCCATAATTTGATTTTGGAGAAGATAGAGCAAACATTGATGTTTTTGCAAGAGATTCAAAAAATTCAAGATTGGTTTTTGCATTTATCATAAATGTCTCAACAATATTTCCTTTTGAAAAGGTTAAAACAACTTCAACAAAAACATTCCCTAATCCATCTTGTAAGATATTAAGATCAGTGTTAATAGATAGAGACTGTCCGGCAACCTTTGATAGCATGTCATCATATTTTTTTTCTTCAATTATGATACAGGGAGTTTCTTTACCGTCAAAATCAAAAGTAGTGATTCCATCGTGTGCTTGTTCCATTAGTTTTTTTAATTCATCAGACATCTTTCTTCTCCTCAAATGCAGGCACTATTTTATCACCAGCTTTTACTAAAAATGGAGAAATAAATGCAGTGACGATAGAAATTATACCTATCAGTGGGAACAAGAAAGCACTAACTGCCCCTATATCCACGCCAACCTTTACAATTACAATTGAGAATTCACTTCTGGGAGCAGCTAAAGTAAATGCAGAACGTATTGCCTTACCACGTCTTTGTCTAAATATGACATTTCCAATCAAGTTTCCACCAAATTTCATTCCAGTAGATACGGCAATTAAGGTAATTGCTATGAAAATATAATTTCCAAGTTGAGATACATCCATCAAGGCACCAACGGATATAAAGAAAATTGCCACAAACATATCTTTGATTGGACTAGATAGTAATTTTGCAACCTCGGCAGATTTTGATTCAGCTACCATCACCCCTGCCAAAAACGCTCCAATTGCAACTGACAGTCCAACAATGTTTGCAAGTAATGCATAACCAAAACATACACCTAGAACACTAAGTAGTAGAATCTCACGATGCTCAGCAGCTGCAACCTTATCAATAAGTGGTGGAATTAATCTAGTTCCAATTGTGAAGGTTCCAACTATAAGACCAGTTGCAACAAGCACCACTACAATTACTGATTCAATAGATACTGTACCAACCAAGGCAATCGACTGCAATGAGGAAATCAGAATAACTGCAATCACGTCCTCCACAATCAAAATTCCTAAAACAAGAATAGAAGATTCATTCTTGATTCTTCCCATCTCCTCTAGAATTTTGACAATTATTGCTGTACTGGAAACAGATAATGCTGCAGCAATAAACAATGCATCTAGAAATCCCAACCCCAATGCAGTTGCAGCATAAAATACTACACCTAATGTTGAAAACAACCCCAGGCTTCCAACTCCCACTGCTACACGTCCAATACTTTTGATTTTGGCATATGGAAATTCAATCCCAATTACAAAAAGAAGTAAAATTACACCAATTTCAGCAAAAAGATTTAGTGCAGAAATATCAGAAAGAATCCCCACGCCGCCTAACGCATCAGCAGGTCGACCGCCTTCAGGCAATACCCATGACCAAAATGGTGAGAGGGGACCAATGAGCATACCTGCAAAAAGATAACCAATGATTAGGGGTTGTCGTATTTTAAAAAAAGCTAGAGTTACGACGGCGCCAATAATCATGATAAATGCTAAATCAGTTACAAAAGATGTGTGAGGAAGATCAGGAGTAATCTGTTCAATTATACTTGTAACAGTTGTGTTAAGTGAGCTATGAATTCCACTAGTATCTAACTGAAGTAAAATGTTTTGCATGTTTTCAGTTAACAAATTTCTTTAAAAACGATTTCTAACTGAAAATTTTGAAATCAAATTAATGAAATCACAAATAATTGAAAATAGGCTCAACATTCACAATCTTTAACCTCTTTATGGTCAATCATCATAATCGAAATGCAGAGTGATGATTAGGTCATCTGAATAATATGTAGAGAAATGACCTGGGGTATCTGACTGCATCATCGGTTACATTATAATCACCTGACTATTATTAGTACGGTACCATACCGTACTATATGATTCAATGTGAGTATTGTACAAGAGGGTTTATCGAAACAGCAAATGGTTTGGCTGAGAAGACCTTTCACGAGTTACTTCACGAACCAACTGTTGTAAACAAGTAACTCTTTACATTTTTTATTTTAGACCCAACTTTTTTATCATCATTTTTTAATTGATTGTATATGGCAGCTAAAACTACAAAGAAAAAAGCATCTGTACAACCTAAAAAAGTTGTAAAAAA
>CAZBBN010000031.1:0-5441 GCA_964490195.1 uncultured Nitrosopumilaceae archaeon | reverse complement strand
AAAAAAGTTGTAAAAAAAGTTACAAAAGAGCCTATGCCATCAGCATTACTTAAGAAAGTAGCATCTGTTTCAGATTCTAACAAGGCATTACAAAAAGAGATCAAAGTAATGTCAAAAATTTTTGGAGAAAATCAAAAAGTATTACTATCAATGAAAGGCATGATCGATACACTAACATCAACATTAGAGTATATTCAAAAACAATCAAAACAAATCAACATTATAGAGGATGACACTCAAAAACTGTATGCAGGATTAAATCAAGTTAGAACTCAGTCTAATTTGGTAAGTAAAATTAATGAGCAAACGGCAAAGCTACAAGACGAGATAAATAAAATTTCAGAAATTCAAAAAGCAACAAAGCCTCAAGAAATATCTCAACAAGTACAAGACAGTATGAATTCAATTAAGAATAATTCCCAAATGATTATAAAAATTGCACAAAGAATTGATGAAGTAAGAGATGATCTCAGAAAAGTTTCTGGAAAAACAGATTCATTTTTAGAAATTGGATCTGAGATGAATAAACTAAAAAACAATCTAGATGAGATTTCAGACAAAACTGCAAAACTAGACACTGGAAATCAAATTATTCAAAGCCTCAAACAAGAATTTGAAAGAATTGCAGAAGGTGCTGTTTCCACAACGGATCTTAATGCAGAACTAGAAGCAATCAAAGTCACAATTGATTCAATTTCTTCAAAAGCATCAAAAATTGATTCACTTGGAGGAGTAATTGATGGCCTCAAGCAACAGTTTGAGACAATATCTACAAATGCAAAATCTGCAGAGAATCAAAGCATACAGACAATGAGAGATTTGGGAGGCAAAATTGATAAAATTGAGACTGAAATTGGAGGATTATCCCAAAGAGCAGACTCTACAGCATTTGTAGGTGAAGGGCTCAAATCAGTTCAAGAAGATATTTCAAATTTCAAGCAAAATGTCTTTGATAAAACAAATAGTATTGAGCAAAAAATAGCCTCAGCTTCAGATATTCTAAAAAGGCAGGATGCATCAACTATAGAATTTCATAAAAAATCAGATATGTTATTTGAAGAGATACAGTCAATCAAAAATGTCACAAACAAGGCAACAAGTGATTCATCAAAAGAAATGATGGCATTGCTAAAACTTTCAGAATATCAATCCAATGTTAGAATGAATGCCGAATCAAAGTATGGGGAATTAAAAGACATTGAAAAAATGGCAACACAAACTGCAGATATTGTAAATTTGTTTGATAGAATATCAATAGAGGCGGGTGAAAAGATTCCTCTACCTCAAGAAGTAAGACAATGGGCAGTCAGTAAAATTTTAGATTGTGCAGACAAGTGGGAAGTTCGATTCAGTGATGTCTATTCCATTTTAACTAATGCGATAGGAAGAGACATGCTAAAAGAAACAATTAGAGTTCAGCAAGTAAGAGACATTTATGGGATTAGAGCAGTAGATGAGCTAAGAAGGGATCTAAATATTTCTTAAACTCCAGTCTCATCCAGTTCTTTGAATTGTTGCTTCTTTCTCTTTAATGCAGCAAAGATTCCTAAAATTGCTGCAATCCAAATTGTACTAAACATAATGTTTGCAACACTCACGTACATGTATGGAGTTGCATCCATGATGTTGGTTTTCAATAATAGTGCTCTGCTATTGATATCTAGCATTCCTGTATGATATGCAGAGCTATCCTTTGGAACAGTTGAAATTTTATCAATACTTGTAACCATTGTGTTTACATCATTTTGTATTCTAAGCAAGTTTGTTGATTCTGTAGCAAATATCCAAACAGGGTTTTTAGAAATAATCTCACCATTAGCATCTGTGGTTTCAGGAACATGGTCCATTACAAGTTCCAAGTCTTTTTGAATTGTCAACAAATGATGCTTAATTGTTGTAGGATCAGATGAGCCTACAATCCCATCAAGATGACCCCTTATTCTATCTAGAGGATAGATGTCAGCATTGTAACCATAAAGTGCCATAAATCCTCCAAAAATTATAATTCCCACAATTCCAATCATGGAAAGTTTGTAAACAGTATTTGCCATTTTTTCCTTCTTAGTTTTTGGTCGGAGTTTACTTGATTTAATTCTTTTAAATCGTGTATGAGACAAACTCATGTATGCAATATAGAAAAATCCTATAGCCTGAAGTCCAATTATAGGAACAAAGATAGGATTATTTGAAAAAACTGCGATAAAGATTCCCATTATACCATATACACCAAAAAAGATCTCAAGCAGGGTTACTTGTGAGAACGGTAAATTGTATGCATTGTCTTTCCAATCATCTTTTGTTTTTAGGACACCATATTTTGGAGTTCTAAGGAATTCATTTTTCTTTCCAACAACTGCATCAAATACGGCAACTGTATTATTTACAGACATTCCTGCATTATAAATTAGTAATGCCGGAAGTATTTTGGCTTTAGACTTCCAAGATTTTTGATACATACTTTGCATGATCATAATATACGCCCCAGGTCCCATTGCAAGATATGTTGCAATAGTTATTGCTGGAAGAAAACTAATCACATAGAGATTAACTTGTCCTGCTAGTAAAATTGGTAATGCCAAAAACTGTATCAGCATTAATGGATAAACAACATGACGAGTTAGTTGAATGAATGCCTGAACTTTTGCTTCAATTGCAACTTTACGTTTTAGTGCAATGTCAGTAAGTAATTTTATTGCGCATTGGATAGAGCCTTTTGCCCAACGGAATTGTTGTCTTTTTGCAGCATTCATCTGTACAGGAAGTTCTGCATCAACTACAATGTCAGGTAGGAACAAACATTTCCATCCTTTCATTTGTGCTCTGTAACTAAGATCAAGGTCTTCAACTAGTGTTGCAGTATGCCATCCTCCTGCATCTTCAATGCAATCACGTCTCCATATTCCTGCAGTACCATTGAAATTCATAAACAGATGGGAGTTGCTTTTTGCTTTTTGTTCTATAAGAAAATGAAAGTCAAGACTTAGTGCTTGGGCTTGAGTTATTGCAGAATAGTTTTCATTTACATGTCCCCAGCGACATTGAACAAGACCAATCTTGGAATTGGTAAAGTGTGGAATTGCTCGTTTAAGAAACCAGGTTGGAGGAATAAAGTCAGCATCAAATATTGCAACAAGTTCTGTATCAGTTGATTTCATTGCATGTTTTAGTGCTCCTGCTTTGTATCCACTTCTTGTTCCACGTCGCATATGCTCTATTTGAAATCCCTGATTTTTGTAATCATTAACTGCGTTTTCAAGTAAATCAACGGTATCATCATCTGAATCATCTAACACCATAATTCTCATTTTGTCTTTTGGGTAATCCAAATTGCAAATAGCATCAACCAATCTTTTTGCAACATACTTTTCGTTGTATATTGGGAGTTGAATTGTAATTGATGGATTTCCCCAATCAGTAGTGGTAAGAACATCTTTTCTTTTTCTTGAAAGAAATGCCAGATAGTAAAAATTGCAAGTGTATGCAGTGATGATAATGGCTGATAAGATGAATAGATCAAAAACAAATTGGGTGAAAGGATTGATTGCCATATCCCTAATCTCACAAAATGACTAATCGCTATTTATAGTTGCAATAATTGATTATTTTTGCTCGAAGATCTTGATTGCTTGTGGTGGACAAACTCCTTCACATGCAAGGCAAAAGATACAATCAGGTTCTTTTGACATTAATGGTTTCTTGTCAGATGCAGGATTTCCAGGAGTATCAAACCACTCATAGACGCCTACGGGACATGCTTCAATACAACCGCCATCTGCAATACAAATATCATAATCTACTGAAACAAATTCTCCCCAAACACCCATGATACCATTTGAAGTACCCTTTCTTCCCCAAGTCTTGATTGTATGCTCTGGTGCTTCATATGCTGCAGATGGTTTCATCTTTGATTTGTATTCAACATCAATAGGTCCAGGTTTTGCGCCATCTGGGATTTCAATATTTTCATCTTCTTCTTCAGCATCATCTTCTTTTGCTTCAACTGGTTTTGGTTTTGCACCAAGAACAATTTTTGCCAAAGGAGTAAGTTCTTCTAATTTTTGAATTGCAGCAACTTCAGAAATCTTTTCAGTTTTTGCCAAATAAGATATCATTTTGTCTGCCAAGATAGTATTACGTAAAATAGTATCAATTACCATTTTTGCAAAATGGTCTGCTTTCTTTCTATAGTCTTTTACCCAGTTTGGATCACCAAATTTTTCAATTGGAAATATTTGGTAAATAATGTCAACTACTTCGCCTGTAACTATTTCTACTGTAACGGATAATTCAACTTCTTCATATCCTTTAGCATCAACATCATCCATATTTTGCTCCGTCCAGCGATATGTTGCATAAATTCTATCAGCGTACATGTCCATTTCAAATGCCTTTTTGAGACCATCATGGACAGATTTGATTTCTGCAGGTTCTTCTAATTTAATTGGTAATCGGTATAATCCAAGTTTGTAACCATGTAAAGGATAAACTCCACGTTTTGCAGTTGGGGCCTCCATGGAATAAACTCGATCTTTTAAAAGTAAAGACATCCAACTTTGATGATTCGATTTTATTTAAAAAGGTTATCAGTCATCATCAGGACATGTCAACTCTCGGAGCTCAGTATATTTTTTTTCCATGGCTTGCGCATGTTCTAAAACTTGGGATAGATCGTGGGAATCCTTTGCAAAATACCATCTAATTACTATCCAGTGTCCAATGCCATCCATGTCATGAATCATACCCTTGTCTGCTTTGACATTTAATTTTTCATCGATAGATGTTTCCATTATGGTAAGACCACGTTTTGTTTTGTCCTCTAAAATAAATTGAGTATTGCCGTCTTTGATAAAATAAAAAGCACCTTTCTCAAGAATTGGAAGGTCTAGTAGCAATTTATTTTTCCACAGGATTTCCTATCATGTTACCCCATTCAGTCCAAGAACCATCATAGTTTCGAACCTTAGGATATCCAAGTAGATATTTTAGAACAAACCAGCTGTGAGAAGATCTTTCTCCAATTCTGCAATAACAAATTACATCTTTGTCTGGAGTTACACCTTTTGGCTCATAGTTTTGTCTTAATTCTTCAACTGCTTTGAAGGTTCCATCAGCATCATTAACTGCAGTTGCCCATGGAATATTATTTGCGCCCGGAATGTGCCCACCTCTTTGTGCATGCTCCATTGGATATTCTGGAGGAGCAGTGATTTGACCAGTAAATTCTGCAGGTGATCTAACATCAACCATTACAGTATCTTCTTTGTTTAATGCTCTGCTCACATCAAATAGATATGCTCTTAGTCCTTCATCTGGAGGTTGTGCATTGTATGTAGTTGATGGTAATTGTGGTTCATCAATGGTGTAATCTCTATTTTCTAATTCCCATTTCTTTCTGCCACCATTCATAATTTTGAGATTCTCATGACCATAAATTTTGAAAA
>CAZBBN010000030.1:0-9965 GCA_964490195.1 uncultured Nitrosopumilaceae archaeon | reverse complement strand
TGATATAATCACTCTCTTTTTGTAGCATAGGATTCGCTAATATCTCCAATCAAGACATTCAAAGAAATTCAAAAAGTTTTCAGATTTGAAACATAAGATGGAGAAAGGCAAGATATAGAGTCCATCGTAATGTCAGAACTACAGGACATGTGTCAGCACAGACTATTGAGCGATACATTCGTGAACAAGTAGGTGATTCATGAATACAAGTACGGTGGTCTTCTCATCTAAATATTATAAATTACTAAGTATTGATTTGAAAGGACATAAAAAATTTAAAGAGTAATCAGATGATTTGTAGCATGATAGGATTATGTCAGAAATGTCATTCATCAAATGTAGAGATAACAGTTCAGGATGGAATTCCTGTTTGTGAAATATGCTCTAGAAAAACAGACTAAAACTGTTATTTTGAAAAAAGAAGAGTAAAAGAAATTATTCAATTTTTTTGAATTTTTCTTTGCTCATTCTCAAAATGACTTTTTCACCTATTCCCCAAATTTCAGATTTGGATAAAATTTTCGAATGCATTAAACCGTCACTTACTTCAATGGATTCTAGTTCATTGGTGTCAGGATTTCTATGTAATCGTTTGACTTTACCAATTTTATGACTGTCAATATCAACCACTTGAACGCCTATTCTTACAGGAGGCCTGCTAAGAAGTAGAGTTTCCTCAGAAAATTTGTCAATATAATCTTCTGAAAGAAAATAATCCTTGTTAAATCCCTGATGGATTGTCACACCAGATACTGTTAGTGTGTCTTGGTGGATGTGGATGTGTTTGACTTTACCATATTGAATTCCCTCTCGATCTATGACTTTTTTTCCAGTAAAGGAATCAGCTGTTGCAATGTTAGTAGGCATTCCTTCTAGTTTTACGGACATAAATTGACTTCTACAGATTTGCTTATCATACCAGATATCAGGAATTTCTATCAATGGGGTTAAATTACTTGACAGAAAAAAATGTGCATGGAAATAAACGAGAAATTGTTCCGATCAATCCTAATCACAAAAGGAAGAAAGACAGGCAATCTACATTCAGTTATGCTTCGAGCAGTCAATTATAATGGCAGAATCTACTTTTCCAGACATAGACCAGATGGAGACTGGTTTAAAAACGCGTTAGTAAATCCAAAAGTCAAAATAGAATATAATGATACAGTTTTTTCAGGAAAGGCAAAATTAATCACCGATGATGAATTTAGCAAGAAAATTTCAGAATTAAAATATCCAGGCGAAGAGAAAGCCAAAGAAAAGAGAGTGACAATCGAAATTACGCTTGATGCTATGTAAATTAGTTTAATTTTTTGAGATACTTGATCAAATAGCAAGCAGTTAGTCCTCTGAGGATTACCGTAACGATTACAAATGGAATAAACAAATCAGTTCCCAGATCAGTAATGTCGGAATTAATTACATTCTCAACAACATCCAAATTTTCTTGAGTGAATTCCTGTGGTTCAAGACTTTTTTCAAATTGCATTTGCGATTCAGGTTCTGCAGTTATTGGTACAGATGCCGCAAGGGATTCTGCAGATTCATCCATTCCAATAGATTCGGCACTTTTAGCAGAATACTTAGAAGAAACAATTCTACCTGAAATTTTATTTGAAGGGATTTGTTTGTATTGGGAAAATTGTGATAATGAAAACAATCCAGATAAACCAGTTGTGATTCCAAGTCCTGCAACTTTGTAAATATGTCTAAAGGAGCAAACAAGTAATTTACTTTTAGTTTTTTCTGAAAAATTTGGTGGGACAATTACAATGCTAAATTTTGTTGCAGAGTAAATTTTCATGTCTTGTGATTTTGAGTTTTTCTCAATCTTTGAAATTTTAACAACGCCTAAATCTTGAAGTTTGTTTAGATGATACTTTACTAGTTGAAGAAAAATATCAGTCTTTTGAGCAATCTGAGTTGCGGTTAATTCCTCATTGAAGAGTGATTGAAGTATTTACGGCTAGAATCAGCGGTAAATAACTCACTGAATAACTTTATTTTTTATCATGGATTGCAAGAATTTTGATTTTTTCAGTAAAGTCATCATCAGGAATTTCAGAAGACGCCGGAGTTGATAGTGCCAATCTAGCATATGTAAGTTGTTTGGTAAAATCCAAATTTCACTAAACCTTTTATCTCAAACTACAAAATCATAGTAATTGCTAAATGCCAGTTTTCAAAAAAATGGAACTAGTGAGTAGAGAGAAAATGAATTCAAAAATAATCATCCCAATTGCAATTTTCATTTCGGTTATAGTTACTGCAGGTATTATGTATTCACTTGAATTCGAGCAACCCCAATTATCACAAGTGTCTGAACCAGAAATAATCTCTGTTGACAAATCAGTATCAGAGTATTTTGAGAACACGCAGGATATCAAGAAAATATCATCACAGGAAGAGCTAAAAAAGATTTTAGAGGCATCTGCATTTTTTGATGGACAGTTTTTCGATAAAAGAGTATTTTCAAACAGAATGACGGTTGATGATGCAGTTATCATGGAGTCAGATGGATTTGTAGGGGCACCAGTCCCAGAAGCAGCAGTTGCTAAGATAGAATCTGGCGGATCAGACTATTCAACAACAAATGTTCAAGTTGAAAACGTTGATGAGCCAGACTATCTAAAAAATGATTCAAAATACGTATACATTGTTTCTCAAAACACACTTTCCATTATTGATGCGTATCCTGCAGAATCTGCAAAATTAATTCTCAAGATTGCTCTAGACATTGAATCACAATATATCCAAAATATGTTTCTAAATGATGATAGATTAGTAATATTTTACAACGGACAAAGTGATGATGAGATAATTCCTCAATATGACTTTGTTCCAAGGCGCTCTTACAGTCCAGTTACTCATGCATTAATTGTAGATGTATCAGATAAAGAGAATCCAACTATTCTCAAAGATTATTCCATAGACGGTTACTTTAGCGATGCACGAATGATTGGAAATTATGCATATTTTGTTACAAATAACAACATCGATTATCAGCATCCAAGGCTTCCAGTAATTTTAGAGCGTTCAATTCCAATTATGACACCTGATGCATTTTACTTTGATAATGTAGAGCAATTTTCAAACTTTAACACATTAACTGCAATCGATATTTTCGGTGATATAGTAAATTCGGAGACGTTTCTGATGGGATATTCTGGATCAATTTATGTCTCAGAAGATAATTTTTATCTGACTTATCAGCAAAACATGCCATTTGGATTTTATGAAAATTCATCACGTGACAGATTCTTTGACGTAATAGTTCCATTATTGTCAGATGGCATTCAAGAAAAAATAAAGGTAATTCAAAACGATTCTTCAATTAGTTCATCTGCTCAGTGGATAAAAATTTCAGAATTAATGCAAAATTCATACAATGCAATGAACAAAGAGAGTAAAGAAAAACTATTTGAGAAAATCAAAGAAGCCCTAAATGAATATGATGCAAAAATTCAAGAAGATACAAACAAAACAATAATTCACAAAATTTCAATTGATGAAGATAAAATAGAATATGTTGCAAAAGGCTCAGTTCCAGGTAGATTATTAAATCAATTTTCTATGGATGAAAAAGGAGATAGATTCAGAGTTGCGACAACTACAGAATACTATATCCAACATCAGGGAACTGTTCGTGCAAACGCAGTTTATGTCTTAGATAATCAGCTAAACATTGTTGGAGGATTAGACAAGATTGCCCCGGATGAAAGCATTTTTTCAGCAAGATTCATGGGCGACAGATTATACTTGGTAACATTCCAACAAATTGATCCATTCTTTGTAATTGACTTGTCATCAGATAAACCAAAAATCCTAGGGGAATTGAAGATTCCAGGATTTTCAAACTATTTGCATCCATATGACAAAGAGCACATAATTGGAGTTGGTAGAGATACTAAAGAAATTGAAAATGGTAGAATTCAGCAATTAGGAATTAAGATTGCATTGTTTAATGTAGAAGATGTACAAAATCCAAAGATTGTAGATGATGTAGTAATTGGAGATAGTTCCACATATTCTGAAGCGCTAAATAATCATAAAGCATTCTTTTTTGATAAAACAAGAAAGGTTCTTTCAATCCCCATCAACAGTGATGCTAATAGTTTGAAAGAGATTTCAAATTCAAAGATGATAGCGCCAGATTATAATCGATGGAGCGGTTTCTATGTGTTTGATTTAGATAAAACAGACGGATTTAATTTCAAAGGAATCGTAACTCACTCAGCTGAGGGCCCACGATATCATGGTATGGGAAATGCCAGAACGTTCTATATTGATGATGTATTGTATACAGCATCTGAGGGATTTCTAAAGATGAATTACTTTAACAATTTAGAACAAATCAATTCCATAAAACTTGAGAATACTGGAAAGTTTATCGAGTATATTGAAGAAGAAACATTACGTTAAATCATACCAGATGAACAATAGTTGAGACACCCCTCCTGTCAAATTCAACATCATTTTCAATCTCACTTATTGTTACAGTAAATGAAATAACATCACGAGATTTTGCATTTTCTGCATGAAGTTTTAGATGGAGGTCCATCATTTCAAATTCTTGTGCGGGTAAATCATTCTCATCTATGTATGCACCACATGTAGACTCTATTCGAAATCGATCATCTTTGAAATGAAATCCAAGTTTCATTTTTCTTCCTTCTCTTCCATGTCCCTTTACATTTACATCAATAATACCAGGACTTGTTTCAGTGTAACCAGATTTGTGATTCACAAAGACACCTATTTCAAGAGGTTTGCCAGCAGTGGATTCGGCCATCTTTTGTATTCCATCATTCATCACCACATCTACGGCCTTGATAGATTGGGCAACCTTTGCAATCCATTCATTTGTTCTAGTAATTGTTGCACGAATACCTGCACGTCTTCGTTTGTCTTCATCGTCAGGCAATTTGTAATAGTCAACCCATGCCTCATAGTCATGAGAGATATCTTCGATAAAATCAATACAGGTTCTTCTGTATTCATCAACATTGTCTGTTCGATCTGATGCATCATCAGAGCGCATTCCATCAAAATCCATAGGCATTGCCATGAACATAATTAATCTAAGTTCTAAAAAAACCAATCTTGAAACAAATTAATGATTATAATAGGAATTTTCTTTAGTAAAATAATGATATTTTCAGAAATTGTTGCTGATCTGCAAAAACAATTAAAAAAAGACTTGGCACAAATCAGATTTCTTTTAAAGAAAAATCCAGGAATGGGATATGCAAGAATTGTAGAAATTGGAAAAGAGGTGGGAAAAAAATACAATATCAAACTAATCGTAAATTTTCCAAAAGAAGGAACAATTGAGGAATTTGACATGTATGGAAAAAGAGATTTGAGTTTAATTGTCGACTATGATCTAAAGAGATTTCCCATAGACAGAGAAATAATTAAACAAAAAGCAAAAGAGATGTTAGGGGATGTTCAAACAGAAGATGCATACATGTATGAAAATAAAGAAGGTGTTAGAGTATTTACAAAAAATTGGAAGATAGACATACTACCTCATTCAGTACACATCTGGACTGAATTTGATGAAAAGGTTACGGCATTTTGTGATTGGTTAATGGAGAATGCATACCCAATGAAAAAGAAAGAATAGTTTTACAAATTAGGAAAGTTCTAGTTCTTCAAGTAAATTTTGTGCCTCAGAGTTTTTTGGTTGTAATTTTATTATGTGTCTGCAACAATCAATTGCTTTATCTTTTTGCTCTAATGCCAAATGAACATTAGTTTTCAGAGTAAGAGTTTCCACATCATTATTGTCTAGTTCTAACGCTTTTTCAAAATATGGCAATGCTTTTTTTGCATCATCAACAATAAAATAAATACTGCCCATGATGAACATAAAATCATGATCATTTGAATATTCAGATTCTAAACTCTTTCCAAATTTTACAGCATCATTATATTCACCATCCTTTAGCAATTTTTTTAGATGACGTTTTGGATGCTTGAAAAGACCCACCATATTGATTCGTAATTTTAAAGAAATTTTAGTAATTTGAATGTAGGATATTGAAAAAATAGTTTTTAATTATACCAAGATTCAGGTTCAGGACTAAGAACTTTAGTCTTGAGTAGATTTTGGAATATTCATAATTCCTTCTTTGATCAAAAACTGAATTCCCTGAATGAAAGAGTCATCATCAATAGAGCCTTCAGCCCACCATCCTGCATTGTTTTTTATCCAAGATGGAATGTCATTTGAATTTCCACTCGAGCCTTGAGCAGTTGGCGGAATCTTCATAATTCCTTCTTTGATCAAAAACTGAATTCCCTGAATGAAAGAGTCATCATCAATAGAGCCTTCAGCCCACCATCCTGCATTGTTTTTTATCCAAGATGGGATTTCTGATGAAGGAACAGCATTGCTATCTACATCTTGAAGGAGTGGATTTTCATCAATATTAATTTCAATGATGGCATATCCTCCCAATGTCGGATCAGGCGCCTCATATTCGGGTCCCGTACCATAGACGAATATTGCATAACGATTAATTCCAGCTTTTTCTTCTATTGGAAGAAGCAGATGAACTTGGCCAAACCCATTAAACAAATCTGCACGTCCAATGTCTTGAGCATACGAACGGAGTCTATTACCATTTTCATCTACAACCCAAATATCATAATGAACTTGATCTACGAATTCTACTGCATTGTACTTGTTCATGAAATTTATTTTCCAATCAATGTTACAGCCTTCAACAGGAAATTCTGGTGCATAATTGTATTGAATCGTCATTGTAGATGTATTAGTTGAAACACGGCCGCTGGTATATTTATGAAATTTGGTAGCACATCCTAACAATGCTTCTTTTGTAATTGTGGACTCGACATCTTTGAAAGGATCATCTAGTACATTTTCTTTATAATCTAACAAAGTGAATTGATACATGATGGGGGCAACACCAGTTGTGACCCATGCATAAGTTAATGCTTTAACGGGAAAAGGAAAATCATCAAGCACCCAAATTTCATTATTATTGCCACTATACCAACCAACAACAACTGTGTCAGCAGTCCCGGCAGGAGTAGTAATTGTGTCTACTCGTTTTGTAATTAATTGTGCACCGCCAATTGCACCAATTTTCCCCCATGCATTATCTCTGAATTCTTTTGGTCCATGAATTAGATCATTTACATTTCCAGTGGCAAAAGCAGACAACCAAGATAACGAGGATTTGAATGCAATAGCATAGTCATGAAGATCTTCATCAAAATTTATGGGTTCAGGAGCAGTTTTACCGAGAGTCATTGAGCCTTTAACGATCTTATTACCATCGATAACGACAACTTTTGTATCCCATAATGTCTCACTTTCATATTGAATGTCTCCCTTGATCCAAAATTTTAATTTTATCGGGGCACAATCGTTAAGGTCTATTTCACATAACGTATATTCAAAATAATCCCCTGCTTTGAGGCCTTCGCCCAGATACCATGAGCCATCAACGTCAACACCACCAGATGTTTGAACACCTTGTCCAAAAGCGACGTTTGAAAACCCAAAACCCAAAATAAAAATTAAGAAAGCCATTAAAGACAAATTCATAAAAAAACATAGTAAAAATACCTAGTTAAACGTTTTTCAAACATGTGAAAAGTTGGAAAACTGTACCAATAAGTCACTCAAATAAGCAAATATAGAGGAACGTGCGCAGTAATTCCAGAAATGTGTGAATGCTCCAAAGTACACTTGTTTGAAGTTGAGTTCAAACTAGACGGCATGACAGTTGTTCCAACACACAAGAATTGCGGATTTGGATTAGATGAGAAACAAGCAGACAAGTTCCAAAAAGAATTGGTAAAATCTTGGGGCATTGAGGAAGATGAAGATTAATTAAAAAAAATAAAAATAAGATTGTAATAAACTATCGAACTACATATTTCCGACAGCTTCTTTACAAACGTCTGTTGAACATTTGCAATCTGCGCTGCATATACAATGACCTTGCATAGCACAATCGCATGAGTATTCAGGATCGCCGCTATCAGCTTCGCATCCACATGCTTGATCTACCATGACTAATGAGTAATCTTACTTGTTTTAAAAGGTTAGTACAAAAGATGAGAAATTATTCTCATTCATAGAATCTCAAGTATATCATTACAGGATTTTTCTATAGTATTTGCTTGTTGTTCAACTAAATTCATGTCAGCCTCAACATCAAAGGCTATCTTTAGGATGTGAATAAGATCTTGCTCATTATTTAGAGATTCTTTAGTTTTTATGAAATTTTCTTTGTTTATCCAACCCAAGAAAAAATAACAGTCTGAGAGCATCGAATTATTTACAAAGAAATCATATTTTTGCTGAATTATTTTGGAGTGATTATTTTTTTCAACCAAATCAGAAAAGCCAATTGTGGATTTTAGCATTCTTTCAAGTAATGGCGGAGTAGATCTCTCAATGCCCACAGTTTGAGTAACTGTAGAGATGTGTTCATTGATTTGATTTTTTTCTAATCTTCGTAGAATGTCTAGCATATGAGAAGGACTGATTCGCCGATAGTTTAGAGAAGATATAGCATCGGCCAAATAAAACGCAGCACATTTTTGCCAACAAGGACCAAATACATCAGAAGACTTTAGGGATTCTTTAGTTTTTTGGCAACAAAATAGTGATTCAATCAAAGAGTTTTTACCAAAATCAGCATAGAGTAAAGAACGTTTTTCATTAATCTTTGATAGAAACATTCTAAGATCCCAAGAGTCATCTTGAATGATTTGTAGTTTATCATATTGAAGTAGTTGTTTTGATTGCGTTTCAGACATGGATGCATGATGAATCATTACAAACTCATTTTCAAACTTTAGAATTTCTTGGCCTGATTTCTCATCAAAAACGAAAACATCATAGTCACACGAATCATCGTTTATCTGGGATATTCTGCAACCACCCAAACCAACTGGAAAACTAGTCAATTCATGTTCTATAATGAATTTTTTAATATCCATAAATTGACTACATTTGTTTTTTTCTATAAAGGAACCAACTCACAAAGTTTTACAAATTCATGCAAAGTCAAAACATTTCCTTTAAATTAAGATTTGATTTGTTTTTCATCAAGCTCCTATAGTGTAGTCCGGTTAAGCATTTTGGCTTCTCAAGCCAAAGACTCGGGTTCAAATCCCGATGGGAGCATTACACATCGGGGGATATAGACAGGCCCTAGAAATGTCACAAATCCAGTAAAATGTATGAAATTAGTTTAGAAATCTAAGTCATCAAACAAAATTGCATTTGATTCAAGAATAAATACAAATTTTGTAACGAATGACATGAAAAATATTATTGAAACAATTGTTGATTTTATTACTATGATAACGGAGTAATCATTACCAACCCTGCATCATTAGGAACAAATCTGATCATAGTAATTTCTTCACCAAAAATATTGCTCTTCCCATCTAATTCATTTGGAATTTTACCATTTACTGTAACTATCATTTTTGATGCGACAAACTCATTTGGAATGTATAATATCACATATTGTGGTCGGTCAATAGAGAACGAAATTATACCAGCTTGTGGAATAAATTCAAAATCAGAAATTATTGCAGGACTTCGAATATCAATTATTTTGGAGGTGCCTTCAACTAATTGTGGTTGGAATTTTTCTCTAATATCTTGGGTTAGTGGCGATATTTTGTATTTTTCAGAATCTTGAATTTCTAATTCTAATCCTTGAAGACAAAGATTCTTGTCTTTTTCATCACTCATCAATTCACAAAACTTTGATCCTTCATCAAAATTATGAAAATTTTGGAATGCAAACATAGTTCCAATAGACATAACACATTGCTGATAATCCTGACTACTTAATTCTGAATTTACACATATATTTGAAATGTTTTCACTAGTTGTTCCATATTGATTCATTTGATCAGTAGCATATTGCATCATCACACCTCTGATGCAAAGTTGGTTTTGA
>CAZBBN010000029.1:4549-10039 GCA_964490195.1 uncultured Nitrosopumilaceae archaeon | reverse complement strand
TTTGCAATATCAAATTTTTGTAAATTGATTTCAGCTGGTGATCCTGCTCCTTCGATAATTACTAAATCAAAATTTTTCTGCAAAGCCTTCAATGATTTTGTAGCAATTTTAATTCCTTCAGAATTTACAAATTTTTCATAGTAATCTTTGGCATGCATTTTTTTATAGCGTTTCCCATTTAGATATACAAGACTATTGTAATTTCCTACAGGCTTTAACAAAATAGGATTCAAGTCAGGTGTAATTTCACAGTGAGCACCAATTGCCTGAATAGCTTGAGCACGAGAAATTTCAAATTTGGGTGTGATGTAGGCAAAATTTGACATGTTTTGAGATTTGAATGGTGCTACACTGAATCCTTTATCTGAAAAAATTCTACAAAGAGCTGCAACTAGTGTTGTTTTTCCAGCACCTGAAGATGTTCCTTGAATCATTAATGATTTCATGTAATTTTCCCCAATGCTTTTACTAGTTTTATGTTATCCTTATGAGATTTGACGGCAATGCGAAAATAATGATTATTTAATCCTCTAAAATTTTTACAATCACGAATTAGGATCTTGTGTTTGAGTAACTTTTTTTGCAATTGTGTTGAGTCATGAATTGTTTTGATCAAAATAAAATTTGTAGATGAATCATGACATTCAAAATTATCTAATTTATCAATTTCATTTTTTAGATAGTTCAATTCTTTTTTAATCATTAATTTTGATTTGATTAGATGAGATTTATTTTTAAGAGAAATTTTTGCTGCTTCTTGTGCTAGAGAATTAACACTCCATGGAATTTTTATTTTCTTTAAAATTTCTATCATTTCTTTTGATGCTGCGGCATATCCAATTCTTAGTCCAGGAAATCCAAAGGATTTAGTCAAAGAGCGTAAAACAAAAAGATTATCGTATTTTTTCACATATGATATTATAGATTCATTTGATTCAGGAACAAGTTCAATAAAGCATTCATCAACAAATACAAAAGAAGAGAGTTTTTTTGCTCTTTGAATTATTTTAAGCGAATGTTTTTTTGATAAAAGTTTTCCTGTTGGGTTATTAGGATTACAAATAAAAACACATCCGTTTTTTGGGATTTGTGAAATAAATGAATCAAGATGTTCAGATAAATTCAATGTTTTAAAATATGATATTTTACCATTGTTTAGTTTTGCCGCTGTTTCATATTCTTGGAATGTTGGAATAGGGATCAATACTTTTTTTTCTGATAAAAATGCAAAACAAAAATTATAGATTATCTCAATTGCACCATTACCAACTACTAAATTTGATTTATCCAAATGTGTGTATTTTTTTAGGATAGAAATTAATTCAGATGAGCCTAAATCAGGATAGTTTTGAATAGTGTCAAAATTTTTTTTGAGGATTTTTTTTACAGAATTAGGAATTCCAAGAGGATTGATGTTGGAACTAAAATCCAATATTTGTGGATCAGAGCTTTTCAAAGGATTTTTTCCACCATGAATCACTGGAACATGTCTAATTATGGAAGATTTTGTTCTTATTTTCACAGTTCCAAATAGAATTAGTCGATTTAGTATGTTGTGGTAATTCAGAAAACGATTATTAATTGAAAGATGCCAATTATCAAATTATGGTTAAAAAAAGAGTTGCAATAATTGGAGTTACAGGTTCTGTTGGTCAGGAATTTGTACAGTCATTAAACAATCATCCATGGTTTGAAGTGACTCAGATTGCAGCATCTGAGCGTTCTGCAGGTAAGAAATACCTAGATGCGATAAAGGATTCAAGTGGAATTGTAGCATGGGATGTTGGCGGCGAAATCCCCGAATATATCAAAGAAATGACAGTAAAATCAATTGATGAATTAGATGTATCACAATTAGATTTAGTATTTTCTGCAGTTGAATCAGAAGCTGCCAGAGACATTGAGACTAAAATGGCAGCTGATTTGCCTGTAATCTCAACTAGTTCAGCTTATAGATATGAAGATGATGTTCCAATACTAATTCCAGGAATTAATGACGAGCAAACAGAATTACTTGATATTCAAAAAAAGAACAGAAATTGGAAAGGTTGGGTAGCACCTCTTCCAAACTGTACAACAACAGGTTTGGCAATTACACTAAAACCATTACTAGAAAAATATGGTGCAAAAAAAGTAATGATGACATCGATGCAAGCCATTTCAGGTGGTGGAAAATCAGGCGTATCTGCAATGGGAATTACAGATAACATAATTCCATACATTCCAAAAGAAGAAGGAAAAGTAAGACTGGAAACAAGAAAAATTTTAGGTAAACTAAAAGATGGGAAAATTGAGGAAGCCGATATTAGAATAAGTTGTACTTGTACTAGAGTTCCGGTAATTGATGGACATACTGAGTCTGTTTTTGTTGAAACCACAAAAGAAATTGATCCTGCTAAAGCAAAAGAGACCTACAATCAATGTAACAAAGACATTTCTGTATTAGGGCTACCTTCTGCTCCAAAAGATTACTATGCGTTTCATGAAGATCCTACAAGACCTCAACCAAGAATGGAAAGAACTGTTGGTGATGGTATGACTACAACAATCGGAAGAGTGGAGAAAGAAGAACTCTTTGATAATGGTCTCAAATACATGTTATTCTCACACAACAAAAAAATGGGTTCAGCAAAAGGCGCCGTGTTACTTGCAGAAATGCTATACAAAAAAGGCAAGATTTAGATAATTTTTTGTAATTTTTACAATAATAACTTTATAAGAACCAGAAATCTAGATCAACTCAGGTGTTTTAAACGGCAAGAGTAGATGATTTAGATTTACAAATTTTGTCAGAATTATCTAATGATGCATCAATTTCAGTCCCACGATTATCAAAGAAAATTAATGTAAATTCGTCAGTTGTATATTCAAGAATCAAAAGATTAGTGAAAAGAAAATTAATTGAACGCTTTACAATTGATGTAAATGATGCTGAACTTGGATATAATGTAAAAGCGTTAACTGGAATCAACATGGATACAAAAAAACGCGATCATATTATTGAAGAATTATTCAAAATTGATGGAGTAAGAGAAGTTGCAGAAGTTACTGGAAGATTCGATATTTTAGTAACTATGTATTCAAAATCATTGGATCAGATGCATAGGATGGTCTCTGAACGAATTGGTAGAATTGAAGGAATACAGTCTTCAGAATCCTTTATTGAGATGAAATCACGAATGAAAGCAATGCCATATATGCCATCAAAGGATAGTGACTAGCATTGCAAAAGCAAAAGTCTGAATCCAGAGTTGCCGTATATTATGAATTAACAAAACCAAAAATTTGGTATTTACTTGTGTTTACTGCATTTGGTGCAGCATTAACAGCATCCAATATTTATGACATAGAAATTTCTCCAGCAACTTGGTTGCTAATGTTATTTTCAGTTGCTGCAGGTTCAGCTGCTGCAAACACGTTGACAAATTATCATGATAGGGATATCGATGCAATCATGGAAAGAACAAAAGGTAGACCGCTCCCATCAAAAAGAATCTATCCTGCTGTAAAAGCAAGGAATTTTGGATTAGCATTAGCAGGAATATCATTAGTTTTAGCATTTGGAATTTCTTTTACTACTACTTTAGAGCAAGGTGCATGGACAACTGCATTCATTGCATTTGGATTAGTAAACAATGTCCTAGTTTATTCATACGTATTAAAACGAAATTCAAGAACCAACATAATTTTAGGAGGATTATGCGGTGGTTCACCTCCAATGATTGGATGGGTGGCTGTTAGCATGTCAGATTTATGGACTATGGGACTTGCAATGGCAGGATTAGTGTTCATTTGGATTCCAATGCATATCTGGGCTTTGACATTGCATTTCAAAGATGATTATAACAAAGTGAATGTTCCAATGCTAACAGCAGTTCAATCTGAAAAAACATCTGCAAGAGCTATTGCAGGATCAACTGTAGTAATGGTATTGTTTTCAATTGCACCATTCTTCATAACTACAGAAAATGGAGACGCGATGGTAGGTAGTGTATATCTATGGACGGCAATTGTGTCGGGAGCATTAATGATTGCATTATCAATTTGGGTAATAGTCAAGCCTATGGAAAAGGCTTCATGGACTTTGTTTAAATTTTCAAGTCCATATTTGGCAGTATTGTTTATCGCATTAATGGTAGACTCGGCGCTATAAATTACTGTTATTCTCATCTAGACTGTTAAGTTCTTTAGTGATCTTTGAATGTTTTTCTACTAATGCTTCAAGTTCATTTTGAAGTTCAGATGAATTCCATTTTGAATTAATTAGTAAAGACAGTTTTGTAATGGTATTCCATTGAAGATTGTTTTGTTCATCAATCAATTCTAAAAATTGTTTTCCTTTTTTATCATCATCCATATTTTTTTGGCATTTTGCAATGATAAAAAGTTAACAGTGGTAATTACATAATTTCAAAGTTTTATTACCAATTAAGGGAAATCCATTTTATTGAAATGTAGTATTTCAGAATGTAAACTTAAGGCAATAGAGACAATTAGTATAAGTTTTAGAGAAACGAGAAATCTTTGCAAAGAGCACTATGAGTTATTTAGAAATAAAGATCAAAAACATCTTCCAAAATTTACCAAAGCATCAAAATTTTCATGAAAATTTAATGGTTTTTTTTAAATCCTAAGATCATTGAAAGATTTAACATCTACTATTTTTTTTAACTAAGATATGGCGGCACGGAAAAAAACAATAGCTAAAAAGAAGTCAGTAAAAAAGGCGGATTCCAAGCCAAAAAGCCAAGTCAAGGCAACGTCATCAAAAAAACCAGAGTTTGAAAAAGCATGGAAAGAATACAATTCTGCATTAAATGGATGGAAAGAATCCCTTGCACAATGGCAGAAATCTACCAATGAAACTTTGGTGACATATCACGATGCATGTCAAAAAGCGTTAGAATCTGATGCAGGATTATTAAAAAAAGTTAGTTCAAGTTGGGAAAATACTTGGGAAGAAATTGGCCCTCAATATATCAAGCAACAAACAAAGATGATTGAAAGTATTTTTAAAGAGACTAATATTGAGTCAATTAAGAAATTTAATGAACAGTGGGAAAAATTTCTTTCAACATCAGGTGATGATTCAATTGCGGCATATCAAGAAGCCATTAAAAAATTTAATCAAGCATGGCAATCAGATCAGATGTAATTTTATAAAAATCATCAATTAGTAATTGATTTAATTATTTTTCATTTTTATGATTCTAAAAACTTTACACTTACAAATAGAACAAATTCCACGAATTGCAGATCTGCCATTTTTCATGGTTATTGTTTCAGGGTTTTCAATATTTCTTTTAGTTTTACATTTTACACAATAGGCATCAACTAGATTAGATTCTAGATTAATTTTTTCAATTATTGAATTATGAAGTTTTTTCTCTATATCATCAAGTTTTTGATTTTGTTTTTGCGATGTGTGAATAATTTTATGTTCAATATCAGCATCTACAGATTTTTCTGATTTCTTAACTTTAGTAGTTT
>CAZBBN010000029.1:0-4449 GCA_964490195.1 uncultured Nitrosopumilaceae archaeon | reverse complement strand
TTATGTTCAATATCAGCATCTACAGATTTTTCTGATTTCTTAACTTTAGTAGTTTATTTGGCAGAATTATATTTAGATGGATTTAGTTTAGTTGCTAAAATATTTTCTAATTCATCTATTTGTTGTTGTAAATCATTTAATTGAGATAATTGTTCAGGTGTCGCTTCTTCTTCATCTGGTTCTGATATTAGTTCTACAAGGTTAAATTATTTGTCATGACAAAAACTGTAATCTCAGATGTATACAACATTAACTATTAGTATGATGTCCAAAATATCGTAAGGAAATTTTAATTGGAAATCTAAAAGAATTTCTTGATTCAGAGATCCAAGAAATAGATACAATGAACTGGAAAATTTGAGATGCAAGTTATGACATAATCACATTTCATCTTTGCAGTATCATGTGATCAGTTGACATCACCGATAGTTAAAACATTCAAAGGAATCACTGCAAACAAGGCATTGAGAATATTTCTGGATTTAAAAAAAACCATGTGGAAAAGCAAATTATGGAGTCCAGCACATTATGTCGGAACTGCCAGTCATGTATCTGCACAAACAATAGAGCGACATATTCGTGAACAAAGTAGGCGATTCATGAACAATACAAATACGATGGTCTTCCCACCTAAAAATTATAAAAAATAATGATTGATTTCTAGTAAATAAGCAATTTCAATTAAGATAATTTCAAAGTTCTAATGATTTGACAAATTAATTTTGAAAAAAACGAAAAACAAGAAAAAATAGGATTATAATTGGTTGAAAGTGCAATATAATCAAATGGAAATATCAATAGAACCTTGGAAAAAATTGATAATTCATGAGGTAATTGAATACAAATTTGATGATTGGGTCAAACAAATAGCATTTAGCACAAGATCATCAGGTGGAGGAATTCCTACAATGCAGTGGACAAATGGAGTTGTTTTTTCACCAGCAAATTTTCCAACAACAAATGTCACAGTTGAAGAGCAACTAAAAGGAATTCTTCATTGGTCATCAGTGTCTTTTGCAATTAAAGAAAAATTTGAGAAACAAATTGTAAAGGAAAATGCAACCATAAACCTAGTAGATGTAAGCGTCAATGAAATTTTCAAAGAATTAGCAGCAAGTTTGAAAACTCAATCAAAATACACAGACCTTGAATATGGCAAAAATCAATGAACATTGAAGAAAAAATAAAGAATTGTGAAATTTATCTGAAACAGATTAAAAAATATGATCCTGATCCATTTTATGTAAATCATTTTTTTAATGAATATATTGATTCGGTAAAGGATGTTTTTGATGGAATTTTTGAGGAAGCCGATAGAGACTTTGGATTATTTATTTTAGAAAATATTTCACAGAAAAAATTTGACGAAAAAGCAAAAATGAAGAATGATCAAAATGCAATAAAATTCTCAGAATGGTTTTCACAAAAATTTAATCAGGAACATGAAAATCCATATCCAAATTTTATGAAAAAAATATGTAAATTTAAGAGTGAATCACAAAAAATTTCTGAGATTAAAATCATGATCAGAGCATCAAATCGCTACAAAGATGACATTAATCAACAAATCAAAGTTCATTTGAGTAATGAAAAACTACGTTCAAAAAAAGAATTAGATATTGAAATAAAAAGACAATTACCAATATTTTTAGGGATTATAAATCATAAAAGAAGTAAAAAAAATGAGCCTAAAGTAGGTGAAAATCAAATAAGTACATCAGCATTTTTAGATATTGAAGAGTATAAAGACATCGAAATTGCATATGCCGCTGAAATCTATATACCTGTTATGAAACGATTAATTGATGAATCAAGGGGAAAAATTAAAGAACTTACAACATGGAAATAATTAAATTAATTTAAAATCCAAAAATTGGTGGGGTAGTCTTGATTTTGATAATTGGCAAATATGAGAATCCATGTTCAATACTATTAGAAAATTCTGGATCTTTTCCTTGATTTCCCTGATATTTTAGAAAATGCTTTGAAGGCTCAGATTCCAATTCAACATAATTAAAATTATAGTAAACTTGATCCATTTCCAATGATGTAATATATCCAATAACCCAAGATTTTTTGTGATGTAATGCATACAGAGTAAGATTTGGTTCATCTGGAAATTCAGGATCATATGTTAATCGTGCTAAACTTCCTAAATCTTTTACTTGAATTGGATGAAATTGATCTGAGAGTTTTTCTGATTTTATTGGAAGAGGTGAAATTTCTGATTCCATATGAACAACAGGGGCATAATTTGAGATATTTTTTGTAGATTCCACAATATCACAAATTTCCTTTTCGCCGTTTACACGATATGAAACATATCTACCATTTTTTGGCATGGAAGCATAAAAAATCAACAAAGTATTTGCAAGTGCCAAACTACTTGAAATGATTCTTGAGCCATCTAGTTCTTGAGAATACACTCTTCGAGGATATTCTTGAAATGCACAGACATATCTTGCGAAATCATCAAAACTAGATAATTCAATAAAACATTCATTTTGAGTTACTTCCATTAACAAAATGATGAATGGATTATGTTTTATTGTTTTGAAAACATAATTGGATTTTATTTGGTCTTCATGATGATTGATCTCTTAACCAAATATTACCATTCATTACCAATTATTACCAATAGTATATATACTAGGATGAAAGTGAGATAGTATGAGTACACAAACTCAATCAAACAATGTATATTCAATGTACAAGCAAAATGTTCAAAAATACTTTGAAAATATTTCAAAAATAACTCCACAATATTTTCAAGCTATGACACAATTGCAAGAAGAATGTGTGAAAACATGTGAAAAAACAATTAATGCATCGGTATCTGTACAACAAGAATTTGCTAAAAAAACTGGAATCATTTCTGATATTCCAAATGCTGCAAAAACTGCAATTATAGATACTAGCAAGCAAATTGTTCAAGCAAGTACAGTTAACAATCAATTGGTAAAAACAACAATTGACGCAACTGTACAAAATATCAAAACATTCAATGATAACATAAACGCATTTGCTGAATTGAATAAAAATACAATCCAAACCTGGGTTAACCCTATCACACAAAAAAACTAGTGTGATTGATTTTTCTTTTTTATTATCTAAACTTTATTTGGTTGAAGAGTTGGAAAAATTATAGGTTTTCAACAATTCAAAAAATTTGAGACACACCATCCGTAAAGGATAATAGCAATTTTTGGAAATTGATAATCAAGAGATGTTCAATGTTTTGAAATATTTCGGTTCTTTTTTTAGATTTTGTTTATCAAAATATCCCATCACAAAATGAAAAATTATTAGTTTGCCAAAAATAACCATTGAAATTAATGTTAAGATAGATTCACCAAGATAAAACAAATACGTTGTAACTCCAATAGCAGTCATAATTTCTATAGCAGTACAACTACAAAAAAAGAATAATTTTTGTCTTAATTCAGTGAATTAAGATTTTGGCCACATTGAACTCCAAGTTTCAGCGAATTTCTTCATCATTTCACCATAGGCATTCATTTGTTCTAGTCCAGATGAACTGAGAGTTTTTTGCCAATTCTCAGTAAATTGCTTGAAAGCAGAAGCATTGGAATCATTTAGAGCTTTTTGCCAGTTTTCAGTAAATTCTTTGAAGGAATTCATTCCAACTTCAGCCATTGATTTTTGCCAGTTTTCAGTAAATAATTTCATGGTTTCAGTACTAGATTCAACAGTTGCTTTATCCCATACTTGATTGAATTTTTCTTGCATGTCACTACTTGCTTTTTGTATTTGCTCATAAACGGTTTTCCAGTTTTCAAGTGATTTTGTATATTCTTGCCACAGGGAATCCCATTCATTATTTTTTTCTTGTTCAGACAATAACTAAAGACAGTTTTTGGTATTCTTAAATGGATCTATAGAAACTAGAAGGAGTTATTTTTGACGATTTCTTAGACGTTTTTCCATTCTAAATTTTCCTTCCTCGAATTTGGTTCTATCTTCATCTGTTTTAAGGGCTAATTTTGGAACATGCGTAGGCTTTCCATTCGTATCCAAAGCCACAAATGTAACAAAAGCAGTTCCAGTGAGAGTCCTTATTCCAGTTACAATATCCTCTGCTTCTGCCCTTACTTCAATTTCCATTGAAGAGTTATGCACATAATTTATTCTAGCATTTAATGTGAGAACATTTCCTACAAAAACAGGTTTTAGAAAATTAACACTATCCATAGATACAGTAACAGCGTTTGACTGAGAATGTCGCTGAGCAACAATTCCGGCAACCATATCAATATGCTTCAAAATTTCACCACCAAACACATTTCCTGCAGGATTTGCATCTGAAGGAAACATCCTAACAATCACTTCTGCATGGGATTCAGAAGGGTTTTTTTCACGTGTTTGGAAGTTTTCTGAAGACATATTTTTGACTTAATGTGATTTTTTATTTATCCAATTTAATTTAAT
>CAZBBN010000028.1:0-10046 GCA_964490195.1 uncultured Nitrosopumilaceae archaeon | reverse complement strand
TTAGTCTTAATTTGGGATAAGTCTTTTAACATTTTATTCATATACTTTTTCGGGACATGATTAATGAAATTCAGGTTGAAAGTCAAGTAGATAATGTCGTAATGCCAGATAATCTAAAAATTGGATTGATGGTTGCAGAACAACGAAAAAAATGTGCTTCTGGTGGTTGTTTTGAAGAATTCTATGGACTTGGATTTGGTCAATCTCCTTTTCATGTCCTGCCTGTTTTAGCAAAAGCACTATCAGAGTCTACAGAAAAAGGACATTATTCAGATGCTGAAGGGATTTTAGAATTAAGAGAGGCAATTTCTGATTTTAACAAAAGACATTTCAAATTAGATGTGGAGCCATCAAGAATTGTTATTGGTCCAGGTACCAAAGATATCATCAACACCCTATTTGAAATAATCAAAGGTGATGTGATATTGCCTTCCCCATCCTGGATTGGTTATCGGCCACAAATTCATATTTTAAACAAACATTTTCATACATTTTTCTTAAAACCAGAACACGATTATAAAATTCAACCAAATGAGTTTGAAGAGTTTGTATCAAAATTTCATGGTGAACAACACACTCTAGTTCTAAATAACCCCCATAATCCTACAGGCGCTTTATACACCAAACAAGAACTCGAAAGCATAGCAAATGTTTGTAGAAAATACAATGTTTTGGTTTTAGCTGATGAAATTTATGCTCTAGATACGTACGATATATCCAAGTTTACAAGTATGGGAGCGATATATCCTGAAGGAACATTTGTGACAAATGGGTTATCAAAAGATCGTTCTGCAGGCGGGTATAGACTAGGTTCGTGTATTCTGCCCACAACGTCTTCTAAAAAGTTAGCATTAGACTACAAAAAAGTAGCAGCTACTGTATACACTAATGTCTCCACACCAACTCAATATGCTGCAATTAAAGCATATGAGCCAAATCAAGAAATTGATCAATATATCACCATAACAAGAGACATTCACCGAATCATGGGAACATACCTCTCAGAAGAATGGGGCAAAGTTGAAGGGATAACTACAACAAAACCACAAGGTGCATTTTACTTTTTTGCAGATTTTAATCATCTTTCAGATGATCTCAAAAGAAAAAATGTCATGACATCTAATCAACTAGGAGAGTCTTTACTGTCATGTCCATTCCACATTGCAGTAGTTACAGGTGACGCATGTATGTTAGAGCCAAATAATTATGGTGCAAGAATTGCTTTTGTGGATTATGATGGCAAGAAAACATTTGACAATTATAAAAATAACAAACCACAAAACACATCAGATGAACTAGAGTTTGTTTTACGAAATGCTCCTTTGATGGTTCGTTCTGTTGATTCATTAAAAGAATGGGTCAAATATATCAAAAGCAATTAGAAAAATGGATACGCCTCTTGTACACCCAATTGTAAACTTCTCATTAAGAAAAGAAGTTTTTTTTGTAGTAATAGGCTCTGTTGTTGGAGCAATTACTATGCATTTACCAATGATATTTTTGGATTTGTTTGGTGATTCATCCTATCAAATATGGTTATTGATTGCAGCTAAGGTTGTAAATTCTTCACAGCCTGAAATTGGTTTAGTATTGCATTTTTTTGTTGCAACTGTAATCGGTATTGTGACGGGAATATTCCTCCACAAAGTAATCCGGTTTAACATTTCTAAAATTCCAAAGGGATTAGCATATGGAATTATTTCTGGAGTAGTGGTTTTTGTAGTGTTTGCAATTCCTGTATCTCAAATATTTTTAGGTCCAAATACAATTGAAATATTATCTGAAATAAATCCAGAGATGAGTTCCCTACAAATTACTCAAGAAATTAAAGAGAATTTTCAAAATCAGATGATGAATTCATTATTCATGCATTTGATCTGGGGCGTCACTTTAGGTACGATTAGCTCGTTATTGACAAGGAAAATTGGTGCAAATTACTTGTGTAATGTTTGTAACATTGAGTTTTCAAAAATTCAAACCTATGAACACCACAAAGAAAATGTTCATGAAAATCCATCCCCTAAAATGAAAAAGATTTTGATTTTAGGTGGAGGATACGCAGGAGTTGGAGTTTTAAATAAGATTCAGAAAGCATTTGAAAGTAATGTCAATGTAAGCATAGAACTTGTTAGTGAATCAAATTTTTTCTTACATACTCCAATGTTGCCAGAAATGGCCACAGGAACAATAGAACCAAGACACATTGCAACACCGATAAGAAGATTCTGCAAGAGAGCCCAATTTCATCAATCCAAGGTAATAGATATTGAACTTGATTTAAAGCAAGTCACAATACAAAGAATGACACATAAATCTCAAAGAATTCTATCTTACGATTATTTGGTTTTAGCAATGGGTGGAAAAACAAATTTTTTTGGGAATTCCAATATTGAAAAAAACTCATTGACAATAAAAAGTTTAGATGATGCAATAAAGATCAGAAATCATATTATCAGCATGCTAGAAGATGCAGATCAAGAAGCAGATTTAGATTTGCAGAAAAAAATAATGACATTCGTTGTTGTGGGAGGTGGTTTTTCAGGAGTAGAAACGGTTGGAGAGATAAATGATTTTGTTAGAGAGTCATCTAAAAAATTTTATCGAAATATTCATCAGGACAATATAAAAATAATTTTAGTATCTGCAGGAGATAAGATATTACCAGAAATAGGAAACTTGGGAGAATATTCCAGACATGCATTGGAAAAAGCTGGAGTTACAATATACACAAACACCAGACTTGAAGATATTTCAAATGATACTGCAGTGCTAAGTAACAAAAAAGAAATTTTAACTTCAACAGTAATATGGGCAGGGGGCAACAAGGTAGAAAAAGTCATAGAAAAAACAAACACTAGGCATCATAAATCAGGAAGAGTGATTGTGAATAATCAACTCAAACTAGAGGATCATCTTGAAGTTTTTGCATTAGGTGATTGTGCATTTTTGATAGATCCTCATAGTAAAAAACCATATCCGCCAACAGCTCAACATGCAATTAGACAAGCAAAAACAGTTGCAGAAAATCTGGAAAATAAAGTCAACGGAGTAGGAATTCAAAATGATTTTGTCTACGATACAAAGGGTTCCATGGCCAAAATTGGCAAAAAGGATGGAGTTGCGTTACTATTAGGACATGAGATAAGGGGATTTATTGCATGGTTGATCTGGAAGCAGTATTATCTTTCAACCCTTCCAACAAATGAGAAGAAAATTCGTGTAGGTCTTGATTGGTTTATTGATTTATTTTTTCCCAGAGACATTACAAGATTATCAAGCATTTTTGATGAATAACGAAAATCTATCAAAAAATAGTTTATATCTAAAAAAGAGAGTAAATCATTATGCCATTTGAGTCGTTATGTAAAAATCAAATTTTCAAAGACATTCCAAGTTATGAGAATATCAAAGTAGATAAGCAGATGAAGGAATTGTTTTCCACAGTTTTTACTGGAATGGGTGGCAGATATACCAGATTACGAATAATTTGTGCAATTACAGAAGATCCTATAAACTCTATGGAACTTTCAAAAAAATTGAATTTAGATTACAAAACAATACAACACAACATCGATGTATTAGAAAAAAGTAATTTGATAGTACGAAAAGGTGAAGGATATGGAGACATATTTTTTCCATCTGAGTTAATATCTTCAAATTTGCCTACATTGTATTCTGTAATTAGAAAAGTAGAATCAAAAATAGACAGAGCAGAAAAAAAATACATTGATTGATTTTTAATCAAAATACAATTTGGGAATTTCATTAAATACAATTTACAGATGTATTTTGTAATGTCAACAGTATTTGCAAAACCAATTTCAGAAAATAAATCTGCAATTAGCCTACTTGTTATAAGAATAGGTATGTCCTTTGCATTTTTCTGGGCAGGTTACGGTAAAGTGTCGGATCCCGCAGGATTTGGTATGATGATGCAAAGTATGATAGGCATCCAGCCTGAAATGGCAACTAGTATGGCCATGATGATAGGAATTTTAGAGATAACGTCAGGTGCACTGGTTTTGTTTGGATTATTGACAAGACCTGCAGCAATATTTCAAGTGATTGTTTTAATTGGTGCTATGATTATGTTTGGATTTGATTTTACCGCCGGACCTGCAATTTGGAAAGACCCAACAATGTTGGGAGTTGCCATAGGCCTTACTATTTATGGTTCGGGTAAATTTGGAATCGATTCATTGATTTCAAGAAAACTAGGAAAAAAATAGAATACTTTCTTTTTTAATATTTTTAAAGATAATTTCAAAGGAGGAAAATTGGGGATTTTGATAAATACTATCATTTTGATTTTTTAATAGAATGCAAATGCCAGAATCAAATTTTGTTAAACTTTGCAACACTTCAGATATTTCAGAAGGAGGGATGAAAGTTTTCAATTTACATAACATCGAGTTTGTTGTTGTTAATCAAAACAAGAAATTCAATGCAGTGTACAACAAATGCCCACATATGGGTGGGTCACTAGGAGATGGTTCTGTGGATGATTCGGGATACATTACATGTCCGTTACACAATTGGCAGTTTGATTTGGAAAGTGGAAAAGGACCTGAGGGATATGAGGATTCGGTACCTACTTTTGAATTAGATGTACGAGGGGATTTTGTTTTCATTAATCAAAATCAATTGTTAGGACTTGGAAAAAATAAAGACTATCTGGTAAGATTTGACCACAATACAAAACAGCGATTTGAGAGAACACATGATAAAACAATTCCTGAAATGGACAATATTGCTGCCAAAGCAAAGTGGAAAGTAAAAGAGATTGCACCTATGGGCACTCTCAAACACGTTCCAATGTTTGATGATATTTTATTCAAAGCAGCTCAACTGTACAGAACCCCTTTGTTAGAGGAAGAAGAAGTTAATTTAAGAACAATAATTGGAAAAACAGCAAAAATCCCACTTGAGATTTCAATGCCCGTTTATGTATCCCACATGTCATTTGGTGCATTATCAGAGGAGGCAAAAACGGCCCTTGCGATAGGTTCCAAAAAGATGGATATTGCAACATGTTCTGGAGAAGGTGGACGAAATCAAAGAGAATTTGATAACGCTGGAAAATACATCTATGAAATCAGTACTCCAAAATTTACCAGGAATGAAGAATGGATAAAATCTGCAGATGCAGTTGAAATTAAGATTGGTCAAGCTGCAAAACCAGGATTGGGAGGTCACTTACTCAAGGAAAAGATAACCCCTGAAATCGCAAAACTAAGAGGAATTCCAACAGACAAGGATCAAATTTCTCCTGCAAGAAATACGGAGATTAATAGCAAACAAGATCTCAAAGACTATGTATCACAACTCAAAGACATTACTGGGGGCAGACCTATCGGAATAAAATTTGCAGCAGGTCATGTGGAAGAAGACTTAGAATATGCACTGTATGCAGAGCCCGATTTCATCACCATTGATGGAAGAGGTGGAGGAACGGGTGCCGCTCCTGTTTTTGTTAAAGATAATTTTGCGATGCCTACAGTATATGCTGTTGCCAGGGCAAGAAAAGTTTTGGACAAACATCAAAGTCAAACATCTCTTGTCATGACAGGGGGTTATAGGACATCAGGTGAGATTTGTAAGAGCATTGCAATGGGCGCAGATGCTGTTGCAATTGCCACATCCGCAATGATAGCAATCGGTTGTCAGCAATACAGAACATGTCATACTGGGAATTGTCCAGTTGGAATTGCAACACAAAAACAAAACTTGAGAGACAGATTTAGTATTGATGACTCGCTTGCAAGGTTTGTAAATTATGTATCCATTTTGAAAATGGAAATTGATGAAATAATTCGTGCAACAGGGAAAAATGACATCCATTCCCTAGGATATGACGATTTGATTACAACTGATATTGATATTTCAACAGGAACTGGAATAGAGCATGCATGATTCAGAACTTAAAATCAAAAATTTGCATGAAATTTGCTTTGTAATGGGGGAGATCAAACAACAGATTGTAGAAGAATTGCCACATTTTGGACATCATGGGTTATTTGTACAAAATGATGAGATAACAACTGGATTAATGAACAATAAAATAGAGATTAAAATTAATCTTCTAACTGGGCAACTACTATATTTTGAAAATGAGTCGGGATCGTTCATTGACTTGAAAAAAGATAATGTTTTAGAAAAAATAGAAGTAATAGCATCTGACAAAAATATAATGATATCCGCAAAGTCTTTGAACAATGTAACAGAACAGGAATTAACAAGTTATCACGATTTTGCAAAAAAAGCATCACAAATACTAGAATTATTTAGAATGAACTTGAGAAATAATTTTACTTTAATTCATCTGTGGCCACATCATTTTGATTTTTCTTTAGAATGGTTTACAGGAAACAATGATGAGCAGATTGGAACGGGTATATCTCCAGGTGATGAGCAACACTCTAAACCTTATCTATACATGAATCCTTGGCCTTTTGAAGAAAATATAATCAAAGAATCACTTCCAATAGGAATGTGGCATACTGATGGATGGAAAGGCATCAAAGTAGAATGGGATGGACTAGTACAATTAACTCCAAAAGATGCCGCAGAAAAACTAACAGAATTATTTTTCATTGCAAGAAAATCGTTTCACTAATGTTGTAAACATTGGGGGATTTTTTTAAATATATTAGAAAAAAATAGTAAACGTTGGCACAAACATGTAAAGGCATATGCATTAGACTAAAATCAACTCACAATACTAACTTTGTTCGATTCATATATAGTTCGAGACAAAAATATTGTTCGCATTGTACATTATTTTTCTATACTGGGGAATTTACATGTCCATGTTGCAAGATAAGACTTTGTCCTAAACCTAAGAATAAAAAAATATGGATTGTAAGGAGTGCAATCACAACAAAGGAGAATATGAATGTCTTAGCTATTGTTCCGCATCTAAAATAGGATGCCCAACAGGTATTATCCCGGCATTAGATTACAGAGGAATTAAGAATCTGATGAGAAAAAAATAACCAACACATAATGTTGAAAAAAATTAGACAATAGCAGATTATTTTAAAACGAATTTGAAATAATGGGACAGTAAAAAAATTACTTTAACAATTTATTTTAGCATCTGATAAAAGTTTAATGGTTTTATCTATATTGACTCCCTTTGGCAACAATAAAATCAAAGTGTATTCAAGAGTCAGAGATTTTACTGTCATGGTGTTTCTTTTTAAGATATTAATTGTCATGTACAATCCTCAAAAATCATCATTAAATTCTACAATGTTAAATCAGAGGGAAACTTTTCTTGCCACTTTTTCAAGTATTCTGTAATCAGATTCGTTCTTGTGATTTTCTGCAATTTTATGCTCCATCACACCCCCAACGCTGTTAATGATTATCAAACAGTCAATTTCAAGTATTGATTCAGATACAGAATTAATCAAGGATTTCGTCCAATCAAACGTACTAGGCATTACACATCATTATTTTTCGTGAAATTGCTTTAGTCCACTACAAATCATATTAAAAATCCCCTCAATCATCTTTGCATTTTCAGGTGTTTGTTCTGATTGTGTACTGACTTGTAATTCTGATGAATCGTCATCTCCAAGAATTGAGAAATCTATCAACAAACCTTTCATTGGAGGAGGAGCATTTTCAATTTCTATTGTTAGGGATTTTTGAGAGTCATCTAATTTTACCAGAGTCTCCATAAGCTGAAATGATTGATCACCCATCTGAATATCACATGTTCTAGTGGTACCCAATCCACTGCCTTTTACATCAGATTTTGTGACTATTGGTATGTATTGTTCTGCTCCCTGAAGTGTTTGTAAATGATTCCAAACATCATCAGAGGAAGCGTTTATTGAAATTTTTTCTGAGATTAGCATAAAAAATTTTGGGTAATGATATTATTTGAAGTTCTTCCCAAATTACTTTTAATTCTATTTACCAATATTGAAATTGGCATCTAGAATTAAGAGATTCATAAGACTTGAAATCTTTTGAGATTATTCTTCATCCAATATTGTCCAAGACAATCCGTAGAGTTGTTCCCAAGATTCAGTTTCATTATTATTTGACATGCAATATCTTTGTAGAATTTACTTAAAACACTAATGAACAAATCATTCATACAAATCATCAGTATTGCCTAAATACTATTTTAGAGAAAAGAATTCAGTTGGAATTGTCACCAGACAACAAATCGTTGTTGGTCTTAAGTTCCAATTTTATTCATCTAATACATGTTAGATACAGATTATGAAAAACTAACCTAAGCCATTATCCAAATATCCACATCACATATCATCACAGTCAACACATGTTATTTAGAACACCATTAACTCTGTTAACTCAGTATTATATTCAATTAGCACTTTTAAAAAATGTGCCAGAAGAATCCAAAAAATACAGCTGGAGAAACGTAAGAAATCTCGGGTTTGTGAGTTTTTTTACAGATATGTCATCGGAGATGATTTTTGGTATATTACCATTATTTATCATAGATGATCTTGGAGCTGGAAAAGCAGCCCTAGGGTTAGTAGAAGGAATGGGTGAGGCTGTAGGATATGGCACAAGAACAGTTTCAGGAACGATTTCAGACAAGGTGGGAAAAAGAAAATCATTAATTCTGTTAGGCTATGGTTTATCAACTCTGGCAAAACCATTTTTTGCAGTATCAGCGAGTTGGGCACATGTACTTGGAATCAGAGTTACAGATAGAGTAGGAAAAGGAATACGAACATCACCTAGAGATGCATTGCTTGCAGACTCTATAGAGCCGGCCAATACTGGAAAAGCGTTTGGTTTGCATCGTACCATGGATCAAGCAGGTGCGATAGTTGGACCGTTAATTGCATTTGGTTTACTGTATTATTTTGAGATACGAGATGTTTTTTGGTTTTCTCTAATTCCTGGCGTAATTGCATTGTTCATACTTGCACGTTATGTTAAAGAAAGAAAAATAATTCCAAAGAATCAAAGTATCATCTCAAACTTTAGGGAAGTTTTGCACGGTAAATTTTTGATATTTTTATTAATAATGACAGTTTTTTCGATCGGGGCTTTTAATTTTTCATTTATTTTGGTTCAATCATCAGAGTTTGGTCTTGAGAATAATTTTATTCCTCTTGTCTATGTTGTTATTAACATAATGCACACATTGATTGGTTTGCCATCGGGGATACTTGCAGATAAAATAGGTACTGAAAAAGTGATATTGGTAAGCTTTGCTTTGTTTCTTTTAACATGTATGATAGGGTTTTTTGAAACAGAGTTTGTTTTAGTAGGTTTTGTAATGGCGGCAATTTTTGGTTTGTATCATGGGATGACCATTACTGCACAAAGAACAATGGTTTCAAAATATGTTTCTGAGCAGCTAAGAGGAACTGCATTTGGAGCATATTATCTCTTTGTAGGGATATCATTTCTCATAGCAAATTTAACATTTGGATTATTATGGGATTCATTAGGTTCACAAGTAGCATTTGGGTATAGCATAACCACAACTGTGACTGCATTTATTTTACTATCTTTATTCATGATTAAAACTAGACAGACCATCAATCAGAAATGATTTTGAGAAAAATGGGCAATATGTTAGAAAAATTGGGTTGAAAAAATAGTTTCAATCGTAAAATCTTTATGGCCACGTGGTTGAAAATTGATGATTGGTTTGCACGCCAACAAAACCTAGAGTGGCAACGTTGTTGTCTCTCTAGGACATTACATTCTATCAGGAGCAGTGATTCCTAAAAGATTTAATGCTTTTTCCAAAGTCATTTTAAAAGAATTAACCAAACATAGGCGAGAATTTTCTAGTTCCAGATCACCTAATTCCAAAACCTTAGCATGTTCATAAAATGAATTGAATGCCACTGCCAAATCATGGCAGTAGCTTGCAATTACTTTTGGAGATAAATTATTTGCAGTATCACGAACTTGTAAATTAAAAAGACCAATATTTTTAATCAAATCAATTTCATAATTTTCTTTGAGTAAGTAAAAATCAACAACAATTTTGTGTGTGTGTTTTGATTTTTACATGATTCTAGATGATCTTGCAT
>CAZBBN010000027.1:0-10098 GCA_964490195.1 uncultured Nitrosopumilaceae archaeon | reverse complement strand
TATACATTTCCAAGGGAAGATAATAGAAGTTTCTTACGCGATGGAAGAGAATTCTCAACAATGTTAAATTCCTGTGGAAGAATTAATCGTTCAGGTGTTGGAATGGCAGTATGTATGGGAGATAGAAACAAGATACTAAGAGAGGGCGAAACCATTCTGATAGATTATAGAAAAATGATTAGAGAATACATGAGCATATTATCAAATGAAAGATGGCGAATTTCCGAAAGTGAAACTTGCATTATGGTAAATGGCGAAGACATAGTACCAGAAACAATGACTGGAACTATTTCATCATTAATTGCAGGTTCTCCAAAAAATTCAGGAAAAATTGTAATTTTGAGAACAAGGGGAGAAGAAAATACAATAAAGTTCTCATCAAGGAAATCTTTTGGTTGTAATTCAGATATCAATTTGAGTGAAATAATGAGAACAGGTGCGGAGAAATTTGATGGTATTGGCGGAGGACATAATGCAGCAGCAGGAGCAAAAATAACTAAAGACAAATTGGATGAATTTCTCAATTATTTAGAAGTAAATGTCGTTAATGTGTCAAGTACAGGTAGTACTCAATAACATATCAAAAGAAAAAGCTGAAACCGTCAAAAAAGCACTAGAACCTGATAATGTGAGTTTTCCAGAAGGATTGAGTCTTTATGTTGAAAATATTGATAACAAACTAGTTTTTAATTTTGAAAGTAAGAGGAATATGAAGCAGCTTATTGGTACAGTCGATGAAGTATTGGAACATATCCAAGTAGCATTAAAGGTGATAGAGTAATGTTAGATCCAAAACTAATCAAAGAAAATCCACAGATTATTCAAGACATGCTTCAAGCAAGATCGGTAGAATTTGATTTAGATGGATTGATAGAATCTGATAAGAAAAGACGTGAATTTATCATTAAAACAGATGAGTTAAGAAAAAAGAAAAACCAAGTAGCATTAGAGATTTCACAGAAAAAGAAGAAAGGAGAAGATACAGCATCAATTTTAGAAGAGATGAAAAATGTCTCAGCTAAACTTTCCAAATTAGAATCAGAACAAGAAAGCATTGAAAAAAGGTATTCAAAATTAGCGCTAACAATTCCAAATCTTGTTCACAAATCAGTTCCTATAGGAATAGATGAAAGTTCAAACGTGGAGATTAGAAAATGGGGAGACATACCAAATTTTGATTTTAAAATAAATGATCATATAGATATTTCTGAAAATTTAGATTTAGTTGATCTAGAAAGAGCAGCAAAGGTAGCAGGTGCTAGATTTTATTATCTAAAAAATGATCTTGTAAGACTGAATCAGTCATTAATTCACTATGGATTGGATTTTCTTGCAAAAAAAGAATATTCCCCAGTTCAACCACCTTACATGATTAATCGGGAATCAATGGAAGGGGCAGTAATTGCAGATGATTTTGAAGAAGTCATTTACAAAGTCGAGGAAGAGGATCTTTACATGATTGGCACATCTGAACATGCAATGGCTGCAATGCACTCTAAAGAAATCATTGAGGGGAAAGATTTGCCTTTAAGATATGCAGGTGTTAGCCCATGTTTTAGAAAAGAAGCAGGTGCACATGGAAGAGATCAGAAAGGAATTTTCAGAGTACATCAATTTGACAAAATTGAGCAGTTTGTATTTTCTAGACCAGAGGATTCTTGGAGTGAGCATGAAAAAATGTTATCTGTATCTGAAGAATTTTATCAAAGTTTGGAAATTCCATACAGAGTAATGCTACTGTCAACAGGAGACATGGGAAAAGTTTCAGCAAAAACATACGATATTGAAGCATGGATGTCAGGACAAAATGCTTACAGAGAAATTGTATCTTGCTCAAATTGTTTGGATTATCAAGCAAGAAGATTGAAGATAAGATTCAGGGATAAAACAAATGAAGATACTCAATACCTGCACACACTCAATAGCACTCTAATTGCCACAACTAGGATTTTGGTAGCAATAATGGAGAATGGTCAAACAAAAGACGGACACTTCAAAATTCCTCATGTTTTACAGAGTTACATGGGAAATCAGAAAGAGATCTAGTGACATACCCTTATATTTTGGATTCAAAGGTCGATAATAATTGGCACGTAGAAAAGGTCGAGTAAAAGACAAGTGGAGAGAAAAACGCTGGGTTACAGTTAATGCTCCAGATTCGTTTAACAACGTACCAATTGCTTATGTCCCAATAACAGATGATGAAAATGCATCAGGCCGGGTTTTAGAAGTTACACTTTATGATATTCTAAAGGGAGATCCTTCACAGCATCAATACAAAATCTATTTCCAAATTGACAAGGTTGATGGCGATAAGGCAACAACAATCTTCAAGAGATTTGAATATTCAAAAGAATTTTTGCGTAGTTTAGTTAGACGTGGTTCATCAAAAATTAATTTCATCATAGATATCAAAACTAAAGATGGATACATCTTTAGAATCAAAGTGATTGCCCTCACACATAGACAACTAAACACATCTAGAAAACATGCTCTTAGATTAATTGCAAGAGATGTAATCAATAAAACAGTCCCAGAGATGACAATTGAGCAGTTTGTTCAAGCAACTTGTTATAGTAAGATCAATTCAGATATCATGGCAGCATTTAAGAAAGTTATCAAAGTAAGACATGTGGGTCTTGAGAAAGTAAAACTCATCAGAACTGCAGACAAAGAAACAGTATTACTTGAAGCATAAGTGAAAGTTATTCTTTTACAATCATGATCGATAAGATTGAAGTAACAATCGATGTTATTGTTCATGCAACAGAGGATATTTCAAAAATCTTTCAGTCATTTGAGGATTTACTAGGACTTAAAAAAGAAGAGTTTACAGTTCATGAAACTACAGGGTATTTTGAAAATCCAATTACTATGTTAAATGTGAAAATCGTAAAAAAACAGGCTGAGAATTTTATGAAGAAACTTTTAGAATTACTCTCTCATCAACAAATCAATGAGTTAATTGAAGAGATTGAAGAAAGAACGGTAGATTCCAGATTCCATATGAGATTAGATAAACAAGAACTGATCAAGGGAAATCTCGTAATTAGAGAAAAAGACACAATAAAATTAAAAATTCATACACCAATTTACAACAAAAAAGATACCATCAAAATATTTACAGAAATTTTTCAAATTGCCAACTAGATTAAATAGGAATGACAAAGCAATTCAATTTGGGAATGAGGAAATAACAGCCGCTCCAGTCTGAGCTAAAGCTATGAAGACGCCGCGACGAACCGACCCCATTTTAATCGATCAATGATCTAGGCATATGAGATCGACACACATCATCATGGTATTATTTTAAATACGGATAGACGGACCGAATTATCGTGGTAGATTATGACATCATAGTTGCAGGAGGAGGTCTTGCAGGTACAATTACAGCACAAGCAATTTCTCACTATTCAAATCAAAATGCAAAAATTTTGATTGTTGATAGAAATACAGAATTTTTACCAGGTAGAAAATCATTGGCAGGATGGGTATGTGGAGATGCCTGCTCTAAAGAAGCAGTGGACTATATGTCAGATCGAATCGGGGTCAAATGGACAAGACCTGAAATTGAACATGATGTAAAAGGAGTCATGGCATTTTCGCCAGACAAGGAGACAGCAATTCCATTTGATGGCGCAGGATATATGTTGAATCGTCAAAAGCTTCCTGAAATTCAAAATGAAAGATGTAAAAAGATGGGAATTGAATTTGAATTTGAAATAAATCTTACAGGTCTAATTTATGAAGATCAGCAAGTAGTTGGAGTTCAAGGAATTGATAATAAAACTAAACAGGCTTTTAAGAAAACATCAAAAATTGTAATTGATGCAACAGGCGTTACATCTATGCTCAGAAACGGGCTTCAAAACTCAACAAAAGTAGAGAAGAGAATTGACAGACGAGATTTGGAATCAACAGGCAGATACATTATGTATTTTGATCAAGGACAAAAAGATCTTTCAGAATTTGACCCTAATTACTGTATTATTCATTTAGATCAAGACATTGCACCAGGCGGATATGGATGGGTATTTCCTAAAGCGGAAAACAAAGTCAATATTGGTTTAGGGGTAGAGAAATCACTTTTGGATAAAAGAAACAAGAGATTGGGTAAAAAAGATAATGTTGAGTCGTTAATGAAGGAATATCTTGCAAGAAATGTAGCTATTAAAAATGCAAGATTGTCCGAAGATCCTCAAGACATTAACAACAATTCTGGAGTTTTCCAAGTATCAGTTAGAAGACAAAATGATTGCATGGTTTCAGGAGGATATGTGATGGTAGGAGATTCTGCATGGATGCCAAAACCAATTGATGCAGGAGGAATAGGACCCGCATTAATTGCAGGAACAGTTTTAGGAAATAATGTAGCTCAAGCATTACAAGCAAATGATGTTTCAGAAGCTAGTCTTTGGCAATACAATCTTGATTATATCAAAGAATATGGATACAAGACTGCCGGTCTTGAACTCTTTAGAAGACTAGTGCAACAAATGACTAACGAACAAATTAGTTATGGAATGAAGCACTTTTTGGGAAATCTTGATGTTGAAGCAATTAGTAAGGGAGAACATCCAGATTTTACAGGATTAGGAAAAATTGGAATGATAATTAGAGGTGCAATGAATAAGACAGTTGCAGACGGATTAAGATATACATCAAAACAAAATCAATGGTTAGTAGAGCATTATCATAATTATCCTAAAGATCCTGCAGGTTTTGATGAATGGAACAAAACATTACATCAAAGACTTGATGAAGCTTTTACAAAAGTAGAAGCATTTGGAAAATAGATCTAATATTAAATATTGTTTAAATCAATGAAAACATACTTTGGAAGAAGTTCAATATCTTGATTGGAATAATTCAACTCAGATTTTAAAGAAAGCATTTGAAGCAGGTCTTTTTGTTCTAATTATTGGACCCAAAGGTACTGGAAAAACATCACTTGTCAGAGATTTTGCAAAAAGTAATGATGTTAGTCTCCAATCAATCAATTTTAGCCTTAGAACTAGAGAGAGTCATCTGGTTGGCTCAAAAACGCTTACTGATGGAACTGTGACCTTTGATGAAGGGGTTTTGATAAAATCAATGAAAGAGGGAAATATGTTATACTTGGATGAGATTAATGCAGCTGAAGCAGATGTATTACTCAGACTTGATGAAGCATTAGACGATAGACGACAAATTGTATTAAAAGAATCAACTGGAGAATTAATCAAAGCAAAAGAAAATTGGTTTGTGATTGCAACAATAAATCCATTAACTCATAGTGGAACAAAAGAACTACCACCTCAAATACTAAGTAGATTCCCAGTACGAATTAGATTAGAATATCCTCCAGAAAACATAGAATTAGAAATTGTGAAAAAACATGTTTCTGGAGATCATGAATCAGAAATTATTCAAGCAATAAAATTATCAAATACATTAAGACAAGCAGCTGCGGTTGAAGAATTATTTTATTCTCCTAGCTTAAGAGAAACAATTGCATTTGCAAAATTGTTAGATAAAGGCATGTCTGCAAAAGAAGCAGCGAAATTTGTTTTTGGTAATGTTTACACACAATGGGGAAATATAGAATATCAAAAGGTAAGCGACATCATTACGTCGATGTTTGGGAATTAAATGCAAGCAATTCAACTGCAAACAGAATCCATTGTAGAGATTGCCACTTTTCTTGTGAGAAGATGGTCTGAAAAAGAAAAAGTGATTGTTGAAATTTCAGACAAGGTTGAAACAAAGACCAGATTAAATGAAAATAAAGTAATCCTAACACCGCTAGAAAAAAGAATTGGGAATGATTTTCAAAAATACCGTCAATTTAGGACATCATTATGGTATGAAGCAATGAGAGTAAAATTTTGCAAAAAAATTCTTAGTAATGATCATGCATTTGGATTTATTCTCAATACATTGGAAACACAAAGAGTAGAAAGACTGGGTAGAGAAATTTGGAAAGGTATGGATGATGAAATTATCTTTAATTATACATACATGCTTGTTGCAAGACCACAACTACACACAGTTTATGGAAAAGCAAGGGTTGTAGAAGCATTTTATCAGTACTTCATGTTTGGTGCAATTAAAGGAGAGATTCAATCAAGTCAGTTTGAACAAATAAAAAAAGCATCAGCATTTGCAAAAAAAATAGTCAGTAAAGCAATCGATGAAAATTATGACACTGAATGGCTTGAAGGAAATGTAAGTGAAATAATTAAAATTCTAGATATTGATTCACTTCTAACAATACCTGTATCTTTGCCTTTTATGAAAGCAGGAATGGCTCTATCTGAAGAAGAATTGCTAAAAGTTCTAAAGATAGTTTCAAAAAACAAAGAGGGGGATTTTGGTTCAGTTGATCCTACAGCTATAATGAGAGGGGAGAATGTTTATGATGAATACAAGGTATTACTAGATGAAAATAAAAAAACTGAAAACAAAGGATTTAGTCCAGAAGCAATTGGAGTTCAAGTTCCTTCTACAAAAAATGTTGATGAAACAGTAATTTATGATATGAGTTTGATCAACGGATTAAAAATAAAATTTAAAGAATGGAAAACAGGATGGAAAGAGCAACATCTAAGAATCGGAGATGAGTTTGATGAGGAAAATTACATTGAAGGAAACGAACCATTCTTTACAGATGTAAAAAAATCCATAAAAACGAAAATTGTGATCTTGTTAGATCATTCTTCAAGTATCGCATCAGATTCCATAGAATACAAAAAAGCAACACTTGCTCTTTGTGAAGTATTGTCTTATCTTAAAGTAAAATTTGCAGTATATGCATTTAGTACAGAAAACAGAGCAGTAGTTTGTTGGTCTGTAAAATCAGATAATGTAAAATGGAACAGGATTACTGCAAAACGATTAGCTCAGATTGTAGCCAATGGCTCTACACCACTAGCAGAAGTATACGATAAGATGTTTCCAATTTTGCAATCAAAGAGACCCGATATTTTTTTGACATTAACAGATGGAGAACCTTCTGATCCTGATGCTGTAAGAATAATGACTAAATCATTCAAAGGATTAGGCATCAACATGGTATCTTTAGGTCTTGGTCCAAATACTGTAAGGGCAACCACCATTGCAACTAATCTAAAACATTTAGGTTATGAAAAAACTATGGCTGTAAGTAGATTAAAAGACATTCCAAGCAAGGTAATTAGTATTTTAGATGTGTAAATGAAAAATCAAAAATTCAATTCACACTATTTTTCTTATGAGATATTTTATATGAGATTACAAATGATGTAAATTTAGAGGGATAAAAATGGATGAAAATCAAAGTAACAATATTGACAATATGTTATTGCAAAAATTTGAACAAGAAATATGGAATAAAATACCTCATCTAGAAGAAAGCAAGATAGTTAATCCAACACCACTAGTTGATCTAACAGAAGTTCTGAAAGAATGTGCTAAAAGCATCTACAAACTAGATCTTGATGATAAAGATTTGAAAGTTTATGGAAAGTTTGATTCAACATTGCTGAGCGGTTCAATCAAAGTCAGAGCTGCGGCCTATATCATTCATGATGCAATTGTTTCTGGAAAACTAAAAGAAAATCAAACAGTGATTGAAGCAACTTCAGGAAACTTTGGAATAGCACTTGGGCAATTATCAAAGATAGGAGTAAATGTAGTTGCACTCGTATCTAGAAAATTACAAGAAGGTGTCTTTAAAGAATTAAGAAATGAGAACATTCGAATTATAGATTTGGATATGGACATTTGTCCAGCACCAGGAATGGAAAATAAAGCAGACAAGTTAGCCGCAAAAGCAACTGCAGGAAATATTCGATCACAGTTATCAGAGCTTGGATTTGATCCTGAAATTTTTGATAGTAATATTCAAGAGATAGAAACATTATTAGCTAAACAAGATATCATAAATTTAGCAAGATTTCTTGCAAAAATTTATGATTTGTTCTGCCCAAAACAATACGACAATGAATTAAACATAGAAATCCATAGAACGGTAACTGCTGTAGAGATTGACCAACAATTACATGAAAATGGAGACTCTCTGAAAGATTATCAGATTGTTTGTTCATTTGGTACTGGTGGAACTTCTGGAGGTTTGAGTCAATATATGGCTGAAAAATATGATAAAAAATCAATACATGTTGTTTTTCCTAGTCCAGGTCAAGATGTTGCAGGAATAAGAACAAAAGCCAAGGCTACGGGGTTAACACTATACAAACCTGAAACATATGCTGCAGAACATGAGATAGATTATGAAAAGGCAAAATTCCTTCTCAAGTTTTTTGTAGACAAAGGTTATGACATAGGAGAAAGTACAGCTCTAGCATTATTTTCTGCAATGCAGATGGCAAATTCAGGAATTTATAAAAAATTTGTAATAATTGTAGCTGATGGGATTGGAAAATACAAAAAGAATTTTGAACAAATATCAAAAAATCAAATTCCCATGACAATTTCTTTAGAAGATGCATCATCAATTGCAGAAGATTATGATAGAATTATTTGGGTCCATACTCAATACACTCCTAAAGAAGAAGGAATAGAAATGATTGCAAAATCATTAGGTGTTGATAAATCAAAAATTTCTGTTCCTAAAGCGAGAACTATCAATGAATTATTATCAACACAACAAGTTCCAGAAGAGCTAAATAAGGAACTAAACGGATCAAAAGGAAAGTCATTGTTAGTATGTATGGCTGGAAATACTTCTCTTATGACTGCGCAAGTTTTGGCCAGTAAGGGAATAGTTACTCAAAGTTTGACTGGAGGAATAACAAATTTGCCTGAAGGAAGAGGCAAAAATCCCGGTGAATTCATCAGAGCAGCTACTGAATAATATCTTGAAATGTCTTTCAGTTTCTCAACCATTTGCTGATTTAATAATTTCAGGAAAAAAAACTATTGAATTACGAAAATGGAACACCAGTTTTCGTGGAGAATTTTTGATTCATGCACCATTGAAAATCAGAATAGAGGATTGTAAGAGATTAAAGATGAATAAGAAATTTGTCACTGGAGCAATTGTAGGAAAAGCCGAGATATATGATGTAAAAAAATACAGTTCGATTAAAAAAGTAAAAATGGATCAAAAATGTCATTTTGCATCAAAAAATTTTCATGACAGAACTTTTGGATTTAGATTAAAAAATGCAAAACCATTGAGAATTCCAATTCCATGGAAAGGTCAACTTGGATTTTTTGATGTTAATTTACCAAAAACAAAAATCAAAAACACAGAGATGGTGTCAGACATAATTGATGAGGAATATAGATATCAATGGATAGGACATCATTGAGACTCTCAAAGACTCAAAAAAATATGACTAGTATATATAAAGGCGCTATTTAAAGTCCCTCGTTATGCCTCAAACAAAACCTATTGTTAGTGTTGAAAATGTTGTTGCTTCAGCATCAGTAGACCAAAAAATTGATCTTAATGATATTACAGAAAAATTTCCGGATACAGAATACCATCCAGAACAATTTCCAGGACTAGTTTTCAGATTAAAGAGTCCTAGAACTGCAACATTAATTTTCAGAACAGGAAAGATGGTTTGTACTGGTGCAAAATCTGAAGAGATGGCAATTAAAGCTGTAAATACAGTCGTTCAAAAATTAAGAAAGGGAAAAATCAAGATAAAAAAAGATGCAGTTATCACAGTTCAAAATATAGTTGCTGCAATTAATCTTGGTGGAAAAATTCACTTAGAAAAAGCCGCAAGAACGTTACCAAGAAGCATGTATGAACCAGAACAATTTCCAGGACTCATTCATAGAATGCTTGATCCAAAAACGGTGATATTGTTATTCGCATCTGGAAAATTGGTGTGTACTGGTGCAAAAAAAGAATCAGATGTTTATCGTTCTGTTCATAATTTACATGCACTGTTAGAAGAAAAAAATTTAATGATTTATGATCAGTAATTTTTTGATTTCAAATAGTTTAAAAATTGACTGAAGATATTTTTGAAGATGAAAAGATAAAGTTAACTCCTGAAACAGGCTTTGATTTAGTCGGAATAGATTATTTTGCAGAGCCAGGAAATCAATTGTATCTAGTTGAACATTTTGAAATGTATCAGGATGCTTTGAATGCTAAGA
>CAZBBN010000026.1:0-10105 GCA_964490195.1 uncultured Nitrosopumilaceae archaeon | reverse complement strand
ATACTATGAAGGCCAAATTTAACGGTAAATGTGTAGAGTGTGGAGAATCAATCAAAGTAGGCAAAGAAATTTTGAAAAATTCAGACGACAAATGGGTTCATAAAGCATGTTCAGATTTGGAAGAAGAATTACCATAAATAATAAGTAATTAGTAACAAATTTTTTAAATAACGTTGAAAAAATACAATCAGATGAATTTGAAATCCAAAGTATTTTTGATGGCATCAATTCTGTCAGCATTATCCATAGGGATGATTCCAGTAGAGATTTCTGCTGAAACAGATCAAAATACAATCACAGTTACCCCAATTAATGAGGAGATAAGTTTGGAAAAAATCACAACCACAATGAATGTTCCCGAAGACAACAATCTTCCTTGGGGTTTTGTGAAAGGGGCACCATCAGAATACGTTGAAAGATATCCTGTAATCATTCAATTTTACAGTGGAGATGATCCAGTTCACTTTGCACAAGTAGATGTAAAGGGAGATGGTTCATTTGAATACAAATTCAGAGTCAGAAATTTTGATTCAAACACAGGTGAATTTGTAAACATCTTTGAGGGAGATTACACAGTGAAAATCTTCAGAGTTATTCCAAATTCAAATGATTTGATTTAAAACCTAAAAGACTTTTAATATCCGTTTTCGTTCACATGTTTTAAAATCATTATTCCAAATGTTTCTTCAGGCATACAAAAAACAGAATGAAGATGTACGATGTGCAAATTCACAGAATTCATATATTGAGGGGACAGTGGAAGAGCTAGAAAATGAGCAAGAATTTTTGGCACGATATTGAATCAGGAAATGATATTCCAGAAATTATCAATGTCATAGTTGAAATTCCAAAAGGCTCGATGAACAAATATGAATATGACAAAAAACACAACATGATGAAATTAGACAGAGTTCTATTCTCACCTTTTCATTATCCAGGAGATTACGGATTAGTTCCTCAAACTTTGTCTGATGATGGAGATCCACTTGATGCACTAGTCTTAGTAACAAACTCAACATATCCTGGAATTCTAATTGAGGCAAGGCCAATAGGATTGCTTCAAATGAAAGATGGGGGCAAATTAGATGACAAGATAATTTGTGTTGCAATAAATGATCCCAGATATTTACACACCACAGATATTTTAGATATCGAAGATCACTATCGTTCTGAAATTGCTCACTTTTTTCAAGTGTACAAAGATTTGGAAGGTAAAAAAGTGGAAATATTGGGTTGGAAATCTGCCAAAGAATCAAAAATTGTAATTGTTGAATCAATAAAGAGATACAAAGATACTTTGAAAAAATATTAACATGTCAAAAAAATGCGAACATTTCTCTAAAGAGAAAGATGTTTCTCCAAAAACAAAAAGTTGCGAAGAATGTGAAAAGGAACATTTACCAGTGGTTGCAATTAGAATGTGTTTGACATGTGGCCATGTTGGATGTTGTGATTCATCAATTGGAAAACACGCAACGAAACACTTTGAAGAAACAGGACATTCAACAATGAAGGCAATTCCTAATGATATATGGAAATGGTGTTATATTCATAAAGAGTATTATTGATTTTTCAAATCTGTTAGTTCATTGTTCGCAGTTGTTTTTCAGTATCCCTAATGAAATCCTCATATTTCATAATCTGAGTAGTTATACGAAATGCATTCATTTGATCCTCATTAGCTTTTGAGCCTAGGAGAGGCTTTCTTAGCTCCATCAATTTTTGTTGTTCTTCTGTTGCCTTTAGAATATCATTTCTAAGGTCTTCTCTAGTTGCCACATATCTTATACGTAAATTTTAGATTTAAGAATTTCATCACGTATTGATTTTTTAATAGTTACAAAAGGATAATGGTAATGCCCGAGCATAATCTTGGAAAATGGGATCTGTCAGAATTGGCAAAAGATCCAAAAAGCCCAGCATTTCAAAAACAAATTCAGGAATTAGAAAGACAATCTGAAAAATTTGAAAAAATAAAATCTAAACTAGATCCCAAAATGTCATCGGAGAAATTTATGAACATTTTACATCAAGTGGAAGAAATTTCTGAAAAAATGAGCAAGATTGGAGGGTATGCATCATTGTCATATTCCTCAGATACACAATCAGATGAAGCAACTTCACTTATGACAAAAATGTCAAAATTAGGTTCTGAGATTTCAAACAAGATTTTATTTTTTGATTTATGGTGGAAAACACAAGTTGATGAAAAAAATGCAAAAAGACTCATGAAAAATGCAGGTGAGATTACAGAATATCTATTACACAAAAGACTATTTGCAAAATATGCACTTAGTGAACCTGAAGAGAAAATAATTAACACTCTAGATGTAACTGGAATATCAGCTCTTGTAAAACTCTATGACAAGATAACAAATGCCTATGAGTACAAAATGAAGATAGGACATAAAATAAAAAAGATGACAAGGGAAGAACTTACAAATTATGTTCGAAGTACAAATTCAAAAACTCGTGAAACCGCTTACAAAACAATTCTTACAAAATATACTGAAAACAAGGGAGTAATTGGTGAAATTTACCAAAACATTGTTCTTAATTGGAGAGATGAGGGAATCGAAATTAGAGGATATAAATCTCCAATCTCAATGCGAAATATTGGAAATGATGTTGATGATAAAACTATAGAGTCACTCCTTTCAGTATGTAGAAAAAATTCACCAGTGTTTCAAAAATTCTTTATTCAAAAAGCAAAGATGCTCAAAATGAAAAAATTGCGAAGATATGATTTGTATGCACCAGCAGCTTCCAACATTAAGGAAAAAAATTATTCATACAACAATTCAGTCAAACTAGTTTTTGAGTCTCTAGGAAAATTTAGTGAAACATTAGAAGAATTTGCAAGAAAAGTTTTCAATGAAAATCATATTGACTCTTCTGTAAGACAAGGAAAAAGAGATGGAGCATTTTGTAGCACTCTTACTCCAAAAATTACACCATATGTTCTAGTAAACTTTACAGGAAAATCAAGGGATGTCTTCACTTTAGCTCATGAGTTAGGCCATGCAGTTCACAGTCAAGCAGCACAAGACAGATCTATTCTGGTTCAAGATGCCCCATTACCCTTAGCAGAGACTGCATCTACATTTTCAGAATTATTGCTGTACGATAATTTGTCAGATAAAATTTCAGATAACGAGAAAAAAGTAATGCTGTCTGAGAAAATTGATGATTTGTATGCAACCATTCTCAGACAATCATTTTTTACAATTTTTGAGATAGATGCTCATGAACAGATTAGTAAAGGAACAACCGTTGATGAAATTTCAAAAGCATACCTGAAAAATCTTAAAGAGCAATTTGGGAACTCGGTGAATCTTTCTGAAGACTTTGCAATAGAGTGGAGTTGTATTCCACACTTTTATCACACACCATTTTACTGCTATGCGTATTCTTTTGGAAATTTACTTGCATTGTCTCTTTTTCAAAGATATAAGAAGGAAGGAAAAGATTTTGTTCCACCATATATCGAAATTCTTGCTGCAGGCGGGTCTAAAAAACCAGAGAAACTTCTCTTAGAGTATGGGTTTGATATAAGATCTACAAAGTTTTGGCAAGAAGGATTTGATTACGTTAGGAATCAAGTCAAAATACTATCATCATTAAATTAGATTTTATAGTAATGGGGCTGACAGTCCAACGCATGGACTGCCAGCTTGTTCCCCGAACGGTTTGAATTCGATGTCATCCTTCAAAAAAGGGTAATCTGATTTAAACGTTTGAAGTTATTTCAGGTTCATTTTTTTTGGTTTGATTTTTCTAATGGTGCCAACAAAGATGCCAATAGTAAATCCTAATTGATAGAGAAAATACAATAGAACTTCAAATGTACTAGGAGTGAGATCTGTAAATCTACTCAGACTAGTCAAAAGAAGTAAGAAAATACTAGAAAACAAAACAAATATTTTTTTAATTCCATTAAGATTGGTGAATTTCAAAAGAACAAATGTCATCACCGTAACAGAAATTGCCAAGATAGTAAGAAATCCCGTATTCATTCCAAAAATCAAAAATAGTGATGAGGCAATCTCACCTGTACTTGCTGCAGGTAAATTGAAAAGATCAATTTTTTCAGGAGATGAAAATCTAGGCACACTTAAAATAGCATTTGCCAAAAATAAAAAAAATAGCGTAAAAGATACTTTCTTTAGATGATTTTGAAGACGTGGAAAGCGTACAAGAATAGAACGTCCAAGGATTATTCCTTGGATTAGACCAATACCAAAAACTCCCAAAACAGCACTAAGTTGTATAATAGGATCATTGAAAGAGTCAACAAGAAAGGGAATTAGTGCCATTACCAGTTAATCATAGTAATAATGGGAATATTATCTAAAGGTTATAGAATATTCAAAAAATCTATCAATTATGAGATTTTAAAATGTACAAAGAGTAAATTATATAATTTCCCCATAATTTGAAACAACATGCAGAAGATAGTTTTTCTATTTGTTATTACTGTATTAATTGGGATTTCAACAAGCTATGTCTATTCACAAGAAATGAGTTTTGCGACATTTCAAGAGTCAGCTCAAATAGTGGTAGATAAGAGCATCTCCCAAAATGTAACGGCTGCAATCACATTACAAAGTATTAGTATCCAAGAAATCAAAATTCCAGCCGAACTAGAACAAAAAATAAGAGAAGATAAGAGGATAAAGGCAATAATTTTGACTAATCAAGATCAATGTGTTCTAGGTGTTGTAGATCAATCATGCATTATGATTAATGTTGCAAGAAATCCTGAAGATAAAGGAGTCATAGCAATTCAAGAATCGACAAAGGAAATTGCTCAATTATACATAGATGAAATTAATCGAGTATTTGATACGGATGCAAAATTTCATTCAATTTTCATTCATACTAATGATGAATCAAATATAGCACTTGAAACTTCAGGAATCATTTCTGGCAAAGGTATGATTTCAGCAGTATACACTATGGCTCAAGAAGATACCAATTCAATGTATGAGAAAATTTCAGCACTTTTAATTCCTAAAATAATCAGAGATGCAGGAGGATTTTATGAAACTGCAAAGAATTTATCGTCTCATGAAAATGCAAAGATGACATTTTCTTTGATTCCACTTGAGTCAAAATCACTTTTGCAGTTAAGATTATCAGTGAATTATCCACAAACTGCATCAGAAATTAATGAAATTAGTCCACTAGAATTTTTAAAAACTAATGAATTGAAAAGATCAGATTATTTTTCATCAGGGTTTTATCCTCTAAACTCAATAATCCAAGTAGTGGTACTCTCTTCTGAAAATACAAAAGTTTCAGATGTAAAAGGAAATATCACCCCCACAAAAATCATAGAAGGTGAAAGGATTCCAACAGACATTACAAAGAAAGGATGGGTTTTTGATCCGCAAGAAGGAGAAAGAATACAAGGAAAATATATTTTTGGAAAAGATTCAACAATTAACAAAGAAGAGTTAGAATTTTCACTTGGGGGAGAACAACCACAAATTAAACAACAAAGTGAAATAAAATTTGATGAATCAATTATGGTTGTAATCATTATTACCATAGTTGCAATTGCAGCTGCGTTGTTTTATCTTAAAGGCTATAAAAAATAATTATAACAAGAGAACAGCTGCTGCAAACACAGTAGTCCATTTTCCATCCTTGTCACCCTTTGTGGATTGAGTAATATTTTTTGTGTGATATATTTTTCCTGAAATAGACCACTGTTGTCTTTTGTCATCCCAGTTTTTATCAACATCAAATGGAATTCCTAATGAAGATGCCAACATTTGTGCTGCAATATCTTCAGCATAATCACCAGCTTGTGTCTCATTTTGACCAAAAGATTCGTATTCAGACAGATACCCATATCGAGTATTGTCCTTTGGTAATGCAATTCCCACAGAAGCAGCACACATCCTATGTGGTTCTCTAGTCTGATTTTTTGAATAAATTGTAAATAAAATCTGTCCAGGACTAATTTGCTTGAGGCCTTCTTTTCTTGAAATCAATTTTGCTTTTGGTGGAAAAATACTTGAAATCAATACAAGATTAGTTCCTGCAATTCCTGCATCCCTTAGTGCATATTCAAAACTTGTTAGTCTATCTTCATGGACTCCTTTGCCTTTTGTGAGAAATAATTTCTTAGCAACTAAATCAAGCATTTCTGAATTCATGAAAGAGAGTTATTATTTATACTTTAATTGGGGGGGAAATTATTTGAACATAATATTGAGAACTTTGAAACTCTTAAATTAATCGCTTTTTCTTTTCTTCTTTCTTTTATCAGGAGAATTTTGGACTTGTGTCAAAAAGATGAATGTGAAAAATGCACCTAATCCAACATTGATGACACCCATAAAGGTGAGCATCATCGTCATAGAAGGAGGTGCAATAGCTAATCCAATCATAATTCCCATTATTCCTGTAGCAAAGAACAACATCATCAGAATCTTAACCTTAGTTGGTTCAATGTATCTCATAAGAGGTATCAAAATGCGACATTATTATAAACTGATGTTCTGTAGGTCAAGCCAAAGAGATTAGGATAGATACAGAATAGTCTATGGAATAGTCTCAGGATTCTGTCAAGGCTTCATTTGATATGAATCACATTTGACTTGACAACGCCAATCTCGGTAACATTTTAAACCTGAAAAATTTTATTTTACTTTGTGCCAATGTAGCTCAGCCTGGTTAGAGCAGCTGATTTGTAATCAGCAGGTCGTGGGTTCGGATCCCGTCATTGGCTCCACCTTTTGTGTTTAAAGCCCATAACGTACCCATGTATTTTGTGAGCACAAAGTAGGTTCAGAAAAAAGAGATCATGATTCATGATTTTGACAAAGGCCTAGATCACACCCTAAAGGCAATTGAAAAATTATCTACAAAAAATTCTGAACTCATCAAAAAATACGATAAAGAGATGGTTAGAAATTCACCTTTAAGCAAAGTAATTTTATTCTACAAAATACGAGAGATTTTGTTTCAGAATCAAAGTTTCTTACAAACTGATTAGACGTTAAACATCAAGGTTGGAAACTTCCTGCAATATCGGAACCCCATGATTGATGTGGTATCTGGAAAACTATTGGTTGTAATAAAACAGACCTTCATGAAAAATTAGGAAGGGAAAGGTTGACGTATGTCAAACAATTTCGTCGTTCATGCTATCGTGCAAAATGTAAGTCATGTTTTACTAATTGGATTGCAAGACAAGCCAATGTATCCACAAGAAGAATTGAAACTTTTGAAAAAAAATCAAAACAGATTCCTATTTACCTAATACTTGCAGTACCTATAATACAAAGAAATATTCCAGTCAAACTATTACGTCAAAGAATGAGTCACATCCTAAGATTGGAAACATTCATGGAGCATCAGTGATCTTTCATTCTTTCAAATTTAATAAAAAACATAGATGGTATTCATTCCCTCATTTTCATTTAGTATGATTTGGAAAGTCTTCAGACATAAAAAAAATGCATTTGGAAGATATGGATGGTATGTAAAAGAAGCAGGTGAAAGAGATTCATTTTTCAGATCTTTTGTTATCTGTTATCTCATTGTGGAATTCAGAAAGGCTATCAGGCAATTACTTGGTTTGGCAGTCTCCTTATAGCAAATTGCATGTTGAAAAAGAGCCTAGAATCACCAAATGTCCTCTTTGTAATGGCGAATTTGAGGAAATTTACTATGAAGAGCCAATTCATTCAGTGATACCACATGATAAACACTTTGAGGGAACAGTGGAGGGGAAGAATGGCATATTGTGAAGACTTTCGAGTATTGTGATCCTAGTTTTGAGTATGAATCAACTAGAGATTTGAATGAATTATTGAAGGGAGTTGCAATAGCTAATTAGTATTGTAGAATTTTCATTTTACAATAAGCAACAATTGATAATTTTACGATGAAAAATTACTTTGTTACTTTCAATTAGACCATTACTATCTGGAAGAAAGTACAAATATCATCTCATAGATCTAGTACATTTAGTATGAAAGGAGACAATATTGATTTTAACGGATTAGGATTTACAGATAAAGAAATCCTATGCATGTGTCCTTATGAGGGAATGATTGATCTTATTAGCAAAAAATGGGCACTTTTGGTAATTGGAGTATTGGGAAACAAAGGTACTGCACGATATGCAAGAATTGAAGAGGAACTAAAAGGAATTAGACCAAAAACTCTGACTGCCATTCTTCGAGATTTGGAAAAAGAAAAAATCATCACAAGAAAGGCATATGCAGAAGTTCCACCACGAGTAGAATATACGCTTACCAAAGAGGGTTATGAATTAAGAAAAGCTGTTGTTCCCTTACTTCAATGGGCAGCTTTAAGATCAAAAAATAAAAAAGAATCATGTCCCATTCTAAAACCAAAAATGATCAAAAGATAGTCTCAACCAATCTTAACTGTTATAGCTATTATCCCGCCAACGAATCCTAACAAAGAGCCCACCAAGAATCCTCCTCCACTTAGAAGACCAACTATTGCACAAGTTACGATGATTATCCCCCACAACATTTGTTGTCGTGAATAAGTATACAACAGAACTGTTGCAGCAAGTATGATAGGTCCCACTATTGCACCAGACAAAGATGCCCACAATACTGATGAGGAAAAACCCATCATTGGAAACATTATTCCTCCTCCCAAAGGCATGCCCATCATTAAGGGCATCATTCCAGGACCAGGCATAAAGTGACCTAATGCAATTGACGAATTAGCTATTCCATTAACTAGAATTAATGTACCTGAGAAAAGAGAGAATATGTAAGCACCGACTATTGCAAGTGTGAAAGCACCAGAAGTGTTACGTTGAATTGACAAACTTGTTACCTCATCATTTGATTGGTAAGACCATTATGCCATTCCTTAAACCACATTTGTCCTGTGTTACCATTTACACTAAGACTAGAATCAATTTTTCCATCTTGTGAAACATCAATTGTATAATATCCATAATACATTCTTATTTTTTCAATACTTGAACTAGGTGAGTTTGCATCAAGAAATTGTTGTGCCATCTGCGTCACATCATTGTTAGTTATAGTCATCATTGTAGTAGCATACGGATTGACTTGAATTTGGGCAATTTTTGTCATCATAGATCCCATTGAGTTCATTTGAGAATTCATATTCATAGTGGACTGAACACTTGACATACTCATCAAATCAGAGTCCATATTTCCTATTGAGTTCATCATCGGAGACATTGATTGCATGTTAGATGGATTAGAATTCATTCTCATTCCAAAAAGTTGCATGAATCCATATTTTGTATTCCATACCATGTTTGGTCCAGGTTCGGCATAGATAGTCCCTGTCATCTTATCTACAAGTAAATCAAATGCGTATACTCCAGTGCTTTTTTCTTGAATTGCAGCGTAAAAGTTATTGTCATTTTCACTCAAGACTCCAATTTCAAGATCTGAATTGTTAAGACCATCAAGAAAACTAGAAACCATTGATAGAGAAGTAGAATGGTCTAATGGCATTCCACTTGTGTTTGTTGGTCCAGATAGTGGAATTATAGAATTCATTGGCATATTTTGCATGTTATTCATACCTGAACTAAACATGGCGGGCATCATCATACTCATCATTTGCATCATGGGATTCATCCCAGATCCTGAAAGTCCCATATCTTGATTCATCCCAGAACTCATCATTTCTTTACCCATCATGGAACTTTGTATACCTTGTCGCATCATACCTTGATTCATTCCCCCAAACCCTTGACCAGAATTTGGCATCATATTGTTGAATTGTGATCCAGAAGATCCAATATTTGGGAAATTGCTATTCATTGAAAACTGTTGGGTCATCATATTAGGCGGTTGATACGTAAGAGATAATGAAGCTCCAACTAAAACTGAAAATCCAATTCCAATTGCAGCCATTATTGAAAATAGAATTTTTCTATTTTGTGTTAACATCATCAAGGATTTTAATTTTATTCATACTTTTAAGATACAAAGTTTCTTCATGGAAAGACAGTATCCTATTGGAAAGTATCATGTTATAAGTTGCAAATCACCAAAAAATTTTGTGAATAAAAAAATATCAACTGTGATGATGATTCTCAGGCAACCTCGATATGGCC
>CAZBBN010000025.1:0-10170 GCA_964490195.1 uncultured Nitrosopumilaceae archaeon | reverse complement strand
GGTTTCAAGGCAGATTTTTCACATGACTAATCAAGTAGTTATACGCATGGCAAAAGATCTGAAAAAAGCATCAACTAAAAATGATGCTCCAATTTGGGCAAAATTAGCCGAATATGCATTAAAACCATCTATAGCAAGAAGAGATCTTAACTTGAATAGAATCGGTCAATTAACGAAAGAAAACGACACAGTGGTATTTCCAGGAAAAGTTCTTGGAACAGGCAATGTTCCTCACAAAATCACATTATTCTCATTTGCCATCTCAAATTCTGCTGCAAGCAAAATTATTGAAAAAGGTGGAAAGATCATCAGTTATTCAGATTTGATCGAACAAAACCCAACAGGAAAAGGAGTTGTACTACTTGGCTGATCAAAAAACAGTAATCAGAACGGATAGGCCAATTGTAGTTGATGGAACAGATCACATCGCTGGTAGGCTATCATCATATGTTGCAAAATTATTAATTCAAGGAAATAGAGTTTCAGTTGTAAATTGTGAGAAAATCATGATGAGTGGAACAAGAGTTAACCAAATCAAAGAGTATAGAGAATTTTTAGAAATTAACAGTATCATTAATTATAAACATGGACCAGTACACTATAGAAGACCCGATACAGTAATTGCAAAAATGATTCGTCAAATGCTACCATATGATAGAAAACCATCTGGAAAAGAAGCACATCAAAGACTTCGAACTTATATTGGTTCTCCTAAAGAAATCAAATCACTTGAAAAAATTCAATTCGAAAAAGCAAAAATTAAAAGATCTGCAGCAAACTATACATCAGTGGGAGAATTATGCAGAGTAATAGGATGGACTGAATGACACCCCCAAAAACTGAAATTTATTTTGCAACTAGAAAAAGAGCTAGTGCACATGTTTACATTACAAAAGGACAGGGTAAAGTAAGAATTAACAACGTTCCAGTTGAAATGATTCCCCAAGAAACTGCCCGTGAAGTAATTTTAGGACCACTAGAAATCACAGGGGACTTGAGAGATAAAATTGATATTTCTGTTAGAGTTAGAGGAGGAGGTTTCATGGGACAAGCCAGTGCAGTTGCAACTGGAATTACAAGAGCACTAATTGGATGGACAAAATCTAAAAAAGAACCAAAAGAGCATCCATTTCCAAAATCTACTAGAGATGATCTTCGAAAACGAATAACTGATTTTGACAAATATTTAGTCAGTGGAGATGCCAGACAGAAAGAACCAAAGAAATTTGGCGGACCCGGTGCAAGAAGAAGAAAGCAAAAATCATACCGTTAGACTGTGAAGGCTATAATTTTAGCTGGTGGCAAAGGAACTAGAGGCAAACCATACACAGAATATTTTCCAAAGGCAATGTCGCCAATTAATGGAAAGCCACTAATTGATTATGTAGTAAAATATCTAAAATCATTTAGTTTCATAAAAGAGATAATCATAATTTCGGATTTTACTGGATTGGGCGGTCAAATCAAAAACTATTATGAGAATCAAAAAGACATCATCTTTGTTCAAGATTCACAAAGTGGTACAGGGGGGGATTTGCTACACATTGAGAAAAAACTCAAAGGCGAATCAGAATTTATCTTATGGTTTGTAGATAACTTGTGTGCCATTAATCTAAAAAAGATGAGAGAGCAATTCATTGAAAAAAATAGTACTGCATGTATTGCAACAAGATCGAAAAGAAGAGAAGAGACAGGATTTGCAGTAGTAGAAGACGGGATAATTAAAGAATTCAAAGAAAAACCATCAATGAAATTGCAGTTATCTGAATGTCTAGGAATCTACATGTTAGGTTCAGACATCATCAAAAGAATAAAGGCCAAATCAAAACAAAAAGAGATCAACTTATCATATGATATTTTGCAACAACTATCAAAAGAAGGGAAAATTAGTGCATATGACATTGGGGAAGTAGAATGGATTGATGCAGAATCACCAATGGTTTTAGAGAGAAATGAAAAAACAGTAAAGAAGATTATAAAACAGATGGGATTTTAGAATTTTTTTCAAACTCTGTAATTTTGTCTTCATATTGAAAAGTCTGTGCAATGTCATCTAATCCTTCTAGGAGAATTTTTTTCAAGTGAGAGTCAATATCAAAATGAATTTTTTGAGAAGAAGTTTTGATGGTTTGATTTTCCAAATCCACACTGATTGGGTCTGTTTCTTTTTGTAGAACATCAACTGTTTTTTCATCAAGCGAGATTGGCAAAACACCATTTTTGAAGCAGTTACTAAAGAAAATATCAGCAAAAGATGGCGCAATAATTACAGAGAAGCCATAGTCTTTTAGAGCCCAAACGGCATGCTCACGACTAGAGCCGCACCCAAAATTATCTCCAGTAACTAGAATTTTAGAGCCACCATATTTTTCATCATTTAATACAAAATCAGATTTTTTGTTTTCTGTCTCATCGTATCTCCAATTAAAGAACAAGAATTTGCCAAATCCAGACTTTTGAACTAATTTTAGGAATTGCTTTGGGACAATTTGATCAGTATCCACATTTACTTCATCCAGTGGTGTAACAATGCTCAATATATTTTTGAAAGGCTCCATTCTAATTCAAATCCAATTTTCTTACATCTACAAAGTGTCCGTTAATTGCAGCAGCTGCTGCCATAACTGGACTAACTAAATGAGTTCTTCCACCAGTTCCTTGTCGTCCTTCAAAATTTCTGTTTGATGTACTGGCACATCGCTCGCCAGGAGATAAAATATCAGGATTCATTCCAAGACACATGCTACATCCTGCTTCCCTCCATTCGAAATTAGCATCAATGAAAATTTTATCAAGTCCCATTTCTTCTGCTTGTTTTTTTACCATTTGGGAACCTGGAACAACCATTGCTCTAACATCAGGTGAAATTTTTTGCCCTCTTACAACTTTTGATGCTTCAATAAGATCTTCTAATCGTGCATTGGTACATGAACCAATAAACACTCTATCAATTTTGATTTCTTCCATTGGAGTTCCGGGTTTAAGATCCATGTAATCAAGGGCTTTCTCTGCACCCTTCTTTTGATTAGGATCACCTTTTGAAAAATCATCAGGTGTTGGAATTGTTTCAGTAACATCGCAAGTCATTCCAGGATTTGTTCCCCAACTAACTTGAGGCGCAATATCATCAATGTGTAAAGTAAATCGTTTCTCAAATATAGCATCATTGTCAGTCTTCAGATGTTCGCGCCATGTATCAACTAAAGATTCGTAATTTTTTGGAGTATATTTTCGTCCTCTAAGATAATCAAATGTCTTTTCATCAGGTGCAATCAAACCGGCTCTAGCCCCTGCTTCAATAGACATATTGCAAATAGTCATTCTCTGCTCCATTGAAAGATCCTCTATCCCCTCCCCCCTATACTCAATTACTGTGCCTGTTCCCCCCCCAGTTCCAATATTTTTGATGATTGAGAGCACAATGTCTTTTGCAGTAACTGCGTGTGGATTCTTTCTTTTTCCTTCCACTCTAATTTCAAATGGTTTTGGTTTTTCAAGCCACATGGTTTGAGATGCTAAAACATGTTCAACATCGCTTGTTCCAATTCCCAGTGCCAATGCCCCAAATGCCCCATGGGTAGAAGTGTGACTATCTCCGCAAACAATTGTAGAACCAGGTAATGTGATTCCTAATTGTGGGCCAATCACGTGAACTATTCCCTGATTAGGACTGTTAATATCAAACAGCGTGATTCCAAAATCTTTACAATTTTTTTCCAATGTTTGAATTTGGATTGCAGAAGTTTGATCCAATATAGGAAGAGACCTGTCATTTGTTGGAACATTATGATCCATTGTTGCAATAGTAAGATCAGGTCTTCTAACCTTTCTGTTATTCATTCTTAATCCATCAAAAGCTTGTGGCGATGTTACTTCGTGTACTAAATGTCTATCAATGTAAATTAGAGAAGGGTTGTTTGGTTTTTCAACTACAACATGAGATTCCCAGATTTTTTCAAAAAGAGTTTTTCCCATTTTAATCCTGGTCGGGCTTGTACTTGAAGAGACCACCTGCAGCAATAATCTTTCCAATAATTTCTGAAAATGGTTTCATTTTGTATGTCTGATTTTTTGTAAGATTTTTAATTTCATTTGCAGATACATCAATTTCAATTTTGTCTCCTTCTGAGATTCCATCAAATGCATCTTGTTCAATTTCAATTGGTAACAAAAATGCCCCATCTACTGCATTTCTATAAAAAATTCTTGCAAAAGACAATGCAAGAACTGCCTTTATTCCTGAATGAGACAAAGCAATTGGAGCATGTTCTCGACTTGAGCCACATCCAAAATTTTTTCCAGATAAAATAAAATCACCTTCCTTTACTTTTGAATGGAAATCAGGATCTAATCCTTCCATTGCATGTGTTGCAAGTTCTGCATAATCATGTACCTTGAGATATTGTCCTGGAATGATCACATCAGTATCAATGTTATCTTGTGCGTATTTGATGATATTTCCTTTCATTCCAAATCCCTCGGATCAGTGATTTTGCCAGTAACTGCAGATGCTGCTGCAACTAGAGGAGAAGCAAGATATGTTTGAGATTCAACATGGCCCATTCTTCCTGGGAAATTTCTATTTGTAGTACTGATGCAAATTTCATCTTTTGCCAAGACTCCCATATGAGCACCGCAACATGCCCCACATGTAGGTGGTCCAACAGTTACACCAGCATCTAAGAATATTTTCAACAAGCCATTTTCCATTGCACGTTTGTAAATTGAAATTGCTGCAGGTAAAATTTCTGTTCTAATCTTTACTTGTCTACCTTTGAGAATTTTTGCAGCAGCTACCAAGTCTTCGTATTTTGCACCAGTGCATGAACCGATATATGATTTATCCAATTCGACATTTGGAGCTTCCCTTACAATTGAAATATTTTCAGGAGAGAATGGTTTTGCAATGATTGGCTCCATCTCAGAGGCTTCGTATTCAAAGACTTTGGAATATTCTGCGTCATCATCTCCTTTTACCAAATTAAAATTCGTAGCACCTCGGCTAGAAAGATAATCCACGACTTTTTGATCAGGCTCTACAATTCCATTTTTTGCGCCAGCCTCTGTAGTCATGTTGCACATTGTCAATCTGCTCTCAACTGATATTTCATCAATACCACTTCCACCAAACTGCATGGTCCTATATGCGCCACCATCAGTTCCAATCTCGCCGATAATTTTTAGAATCAAATCTTTAGCCATCACATGATCGGGCAATTTTCCATTAATCTTAAAGTACATAGTTTCAGGAACTTTAAACCAAATCTTTCCATTTAACAAGACATATGCAACATCAGTGTGTCCCAATCCACATGCAAATGCACCTAAAGCACCCGTAGTGTTTGTATGAGAATCCCCACCCACATAAACATCACCTGGCATTACCATCGCCTCTTCATGAGACAAAGTGTGGCAAATTCCATACTGCCCCATTCCATACTTGAAGTGTTTTTCAATTCCGTATTGTTTTGTAAAATTTGATAGTTTCACAATATTTTCAGCTGATACTTTTTCTGCTGAAGGCACAAAATGGTCTTCTGCTACCCAAACCTTTGTAGGATCCCACAACTTGTCTACTGAAATTCCTTGTTTCTTTAGTTTGTCAAATACTTTGATTACGCCCGGTCCTGAGACATCATGAACCATTACCTTGTCAACATTGGCAAAAATTACATCATCAGGTGCTACAGATGATTTTCCAGATGCACGTGCAAGAATCTTCTCAACAATATTCACAATGGGAAAAGATTGCTCTACAGATTAAAAGCTTTTCAGAATCTCTTTGAGTGTCAGATATGAGAATTCCGTATTGGCATCAACATCCAAAAATCTCCCAAAAAATTTTTGGTATGGCCTTCTTTTTGGAAGGAATTAATATTGAGCAGACCTCACATCAGACTACAAAAGAAAAGATCAACTGAAGAACAAATTACCAATGAAATTCATTCCCTTTTACACGGTACTGGCTTCAGACCATACCCACTTACGGTGACAGAGGCTGCCAAAGTTCTTGGTGTCATGGGAACCATTTACAGATATATCAAAAAGAAGGAAGGAGAAAAAAAGATTCTCAAAAATGAAAAGAGGTTAGTACTCCCAGAACCAGTAGAGGATTCAAGATTCAAACAATTCAACAAGTTTCATCCAATTACAGGAGACCCACTAGTTACTGAATGGCTTGATGATTTACAGACAAGAAAGAGAGGCAATCCACTAAAGAACTGGAGCAGAAGAGTTTGCTGTCTTGAGACAGTGTGCAATACATACAAAATAGAACCACAGGATCTCATAGTATCTCATAGAAGAACTGAAAAAATCATGCGAACCTTTGCAAAATTCTACACCTCAGGAAATTCAATCCAGTCAAAGAGCGGTCCGAAACCAACAGGACTAAACACAGGAATTTATACGCGAATCCAAGCAGTCAGAGACTTTTGCATGTTCTACAATCTGTTTTGGCAAAAAGGAGTAACAGGAATAATGTCTCAAAAAGTTCTAGGTCATGGAAAATATGCCGACATTAGACTAACTGATGATGAATTACAAAAAGCAGATATTTTCATAAGGGAAAAGTGGGGGCGGGATTCAGATATTTATCGATGGTTCTGGATAGGAGTGGAATTCTGTGCAAGATTTGATGCACTATACAACATGCCTCTAGAATACACAAAAACAGTTTCTCAAAAATCTGGCAAAATGACATACATCATGACTGCAATTGAGACCAAGATAGAACACATCAGAGGAGGAAAGTGGCTAAAGTACATCAGCAAGAATGACAATCAGAAGAGCATCGATCTACTAATGAGTAGAGGAGGACAAAGAATTCATGAGAACAATATTCCAAAATACAAATTTACAGAAAACATTTCAACATATCTCAAACAAGTCTACAAACATCTAGGAAAACAAACCCATTATTTCCAACATCACCCAACCCATGCACTACGTCACATAGGTGCACATTACTGGCTATCAAAGACAGATTACAATTACGGATTGATTGCAGAGATTGGAGGATGGAATACAATGGATGAGTTGAAAAAGAGTTATGGACAGATTCCCCCTGAGAAGATTTTAGAAATTATAGAATAGCAAGAAATCATTTGAAAGATGGGTGCTAATCTATTAAGATTCTAATTTTGTAATGAAATATGTGTTCAAATTTATATAAAATTAAGAATTATTGTGCCCTCAAAAACTAGTAAAGATTTTGAAAGTGAATACAGAAAATATCGCCAAAATAGAAATAAACAAGAAAAAGAACGTAGAGGTAAAATCCGTCCACACATCAACAAAAAAATATACACCACTTCCAAAGAAGTTGTTTTAGAACCTAAAGGGATTGAAATAGTAAAAAAATCTGTTGCAAAATTTATCTCTAAGGATTAATTTTTGCAGATCTTGTTGAATTCTATGACTGTGTATCTAGTAAAAGGAATCTAAGTATTGAACCATTAAAAGCACTCGGACGGTCGATCCAGTACCAATATCAATTCGAATCCATCATGATCAATATTTTGTATGACTAATTCACTCAGAGATTTGATAAATTGGTTCAATACTCATACTTGTAATTATTTTATTAAAAATAAGGGCATCAAACTAAAAGTTCAACACGTAACGGAATTTAATTTAGCAGATATAATTATCATAGTCTTGTATAGGATTATTGTTCTGACATGATTTGTTCTTGAAAAAATTTTGAATCTTAACTGATAATATTATCATAATATTTGCTATCAGAAATTTAGACAGTCAAAGAAATGTTGTCATTATCTGATTATCTAGCTGCAGCGGCTCCAAAAAATGCTAATAATGTAAATGCCAAAACAAATACGATCAATCCGGCCATCATGATTTTTCTTGTTCGTGGATCCGTGTGAGATCCTCTATCAAATATTGGCACCGCTGCCAATACAGCTATTGCAATACCTCCAACGACAGGTATTGTTTTAAATCCAGAAAGTTCATCCAACCCAAATGCCCACATCATATACCATGAAGGTTTTGTGATTTCAATTCCCTCCAATCCGCGCATTCCTAATTCTGCAGGAATGAAAACGGACAACACCATGGTGATTAAAGTAATCCCTATCCCATAAGCAATCATTCGTTTTACATGAGATGAGAATGGTTCAGTTGTATCTGGAATTAGTTCCCCTTTGTTTGTTTTAGGTGATGAAATTCCCAAAATTCTTATCAAAATAAGATGTAAAGCTAATAACGGTATTGTGATTAAAGGAATTACGGTAACATGCGAAGCATAAACTCTTGTTAGTAATGGTACCTGAGGAGCTAAATTAACAGTAAAGAAACTTCCAACGGCACCTAGTATCTCTCCGAATTCTTGTTGTTCATGTAAAGCTTCTACACCTTCTTGGTCAAATTTAAGAATGGTTCCACTAAACGTAAAACCAAACAAAAGTACCAATAGGCCTACACCTGCAAGCCATTGCAATTCTCTTGGATTTTTGTAAGAACCAGAAATATAGACACGGATCATATGCAGTATGGCTACTGCCATCATCATCTGAGCACCCCAATAGTGAAGATTACGTACAAAAGCAAGTGATGCAGAGCTGGTGATAACCAAAAGACTATCGTATGCACCACCCAGATTTGGATCTGGATTGTAAACTTGTTGTAAAATTACACCGGTGATTCCTTGTACTATTCCTAAAACAATTAGAGTTCCACCTAGGGTATAACTAAACTTGTTTGCATGTTTTGGTACTGGATGAGAAAATATTTTTGCCCAACCCAATCTAGAGTTTAGAAAGCCTGATCCTTTCAATTATCTTTCACCTTTTGATGTTTTTTCACTTCTGCTATGAGAAAAGAACCAGTTCCAACTACAATTATGCCAGACCATACATAGACATCCTTGGGATATGAATTAATTTCAGGTAATGCTGCAAGTTTCAATTCAGGAATATCTTTTGTTTCTAAAATATCAAAGGATTGGTTCTTCTCACCATCCCATACTGCTATTTTCAAAAAAGATTCGGTCTTTTGTCCAATTTCTATGTCTCCAATCTCATCTACAATCAATTTTCTTTCTATTGCGACATTCCACTTGCCGTTTATCCATTCTGCATTTGCAAAAATTTCATTGCTAGTAGTGCCATCTGCTTGCCATATCCAAGATTCTTCATTGGTGGAAACTTCTGTGCCTGTTGTATCTTCATGAGTTTCATATTCTTCTTTGTATTTCTCATCTTCTTCAACTTTGAATGTCATTAATTTTTCAGTTTTCTTTGTTTCTAAAATTAATGATAAACCGTCAGGGTTTTTCTCAACAGATTTTGTATCATCTTCCCAAGATATCAGGAAAAAAATGTCATGACCGTTATTGAGTGATTTTATTTTGATTTCGTGATCCCATGTAGAATCATTTTCATTTTCAAAAGAATTTTGCCATTGTTCTGATTCACTATCAGTAACAAGTTTTAGACCATCTGAAGAAAATCGTGACAAAATTAGGTCATTGCCTTCCTCATCTTCTTCCTCCTCTGCCAATATGTGGGGAGTCAAACTAATCAAAAATACAATTAAGGTAAAACCTAATACAAATGTCTCATTTTTAAAAATCAATTATTCAAATTCGGGCTTATTGTATATATTAACACATTATAGAATTTCAATATTGAATTTCAATAAAATCTCTTTAAACATCAGTCATTTCTTGAACCATTACAATGAATAGTCTTGTATAGAATTATGAAACCTTGATTATGCCTTCTTTAATTAGAAATTGAATACCCTGAACAAATGTATCATCATCTATTTGTCCGTCTGCCCACCATCCAGCATTGTTTTTGATCCATTCTGGAATTGGGGGTTCATTTTGATTAACTTGATTAATTACAATAGGGAGGGTTGTTTTTGTATGATCGTTATTGTCTAAATTATTGAAATTCAGGTGCACAATTCCTGAAACATCTTCAGGAACCGTAAACTCTGCAATATTGTGCTCATCTCTAGAATCACTACTTGTTCTACTCTGTTCAAAAATAATTTGATCATTTTGAGTTACTGAAAATTCATAGTTTGTAGAAACAGGTTTATTTTTTAGAAGAACATCTGTAATATCAAAAATTATTTTTGCATCAGAGTTAGATTCAATATTTTCTGGTTCCCACGTGACAAGAATTCTAAATTGAGCAT
>CAZBBN010000024.1:0-10510 GCA_964490195.1 uncultured Nitrosopumilaceae archaeon | reverse complement strand
TCAACAATAATATCAAGAATTAAGAAAAAAGACTATCCAAAAATTTTAGTATTTGCTAAAAGATTAAAAATTACAACAAAAACTGGAAAAAACTCATCAACATTATTACTTTTTAAAAAACCAATTAAATTTCATGGAGGAAAAGTAGGAATACTTACTGCAGGAACTTCAGATATTGGAGTTGCAGAAGAATCCAGATTAATGTGCGAGGCCATGAATTGTAAATGTATTGTAGGTTATGATGTAGGGGTTGCTGGAATTCAAAGAATTTTTCCAATTTTAAAAAAAATGATTAAAGAAGATGTTGATTGCATCATAGTTGCTGCAGGAATGGAGGGGGCTTTGGCCACACTTGTTTCCTCATTGGTAGATATTCCAATCATAGGAATTCCAACATCTGTAGGATATGGATACGGAGAGAAAGGCATAGCGGCATTAGCATCAATGCTTCAAAGCTGTTCTTTAGGATTATCAGTAGTCAATATTGATAACGGAATTGCTGCAGGAGGAATTGCTGCAAATATTGCAAATAGAAAAATCAGAAAAAATAATTAATTTACAACCAATGATCATCCTCGTAAATCATATATAACATACTTTAACGAAGTTTGGTAGTTGGCTGGCAAACGTGTTGTTCTTACTGCTGATCGTAGCTTAATGACAAATTACAGAGGGAATTTTCTTTATGGTTTTATTGCATGTGGACCATACGAAGTACTTCCGGAATGGGTTTTTGACAAGGTATTTTGTCCTTCAGTAGAAACAGATTCAATCACAGGAGAGGTCAAAGTTGCTCAAGTAGGGTTAAGAAGAGTAGAAAGTTCATTGATTCAAGGCGGATACAAAAGAGAAGATGTTTTCATGGCACATCCTGAAATGCTCCATAAATCAATTGGTCCAGACACCAAAGTTGTAGGAATTAATGTAATGGATCCATTAGGAATGGCCCCTGTAACGACAACAATGTCGCCAGAAAAATTATCCTATGTTGCAATGAAATTTAAAAAAATGTGTGCCAACATCATTCAACTCAAAAAGAAATATGATTTCAAAGTAGTAGTTGGAGGCAATGGTGCATGGGAGTTAGCTAAATCAGACAGAATGAAAATACATGGAATAGACACAGTTGTTGTTGGAGAAGCTGATGAGTTGGCAGTAGATTTGTTCCAAGATCTAGAAAGAAATGATGCTCCAGAATTAATGCATTGTTTTGTTAGAAATCTTGAAAACATTCCAGTCATTGAAGGCCCTACAATCAATTCATTGATTGAAGCAATGAGAGGTTGTGGGAGAGGATGTGACTTTTGTGATGTAAATAAAAGATCAAAGAAAGATTTGCCGTTAGACAGATTACAGCATGAAGCAAAAACGAACTTAGATTATGGATTTGATTCAATTTGGTTGCATTCAGATGAAATGTTACTTTATGGATGTGATAATAGAGATTTTGTTCCAAACAGAGACGCCATAGTGGATTTATGGAAAGGACTCAAAGGATTAGGAGCAAATTTTGTCGGTACAACACACATGACATTCTCAGCAGTTGCAGCAGATCCTACATTAATGCAACAAATTTCACAAATTAACGAACAAGACAAAACAGGAAGATGGCTTGCAACCAATTTAGGAATTGAAACAGTAGCACCCGCAATGGTAAAGAAGCACCTTGGTGTCAAGACAAAACCATTTTCACCTGAAGAATGGGGTAGTGTCGTAAGAGAAGGAGCAAAAATTCTAAATGAAAACCACTGGTTCCCAGCTGCCACAATCATTATTGGTTGGCCTGATGAAACTCCAGATGATATTCAATATACAATTGATATGATGAGTGACTTTAGAGAGATGGATTTTAGAGGATTAGTAGCACCATTACTTTATCAAGATTTCAGCGAAAAGAATTCAATGCACTTTGGTAACTTGAATGAGGCACAGTTTACATTGTTTTGGAAATGTTGGGAAAATAATCTACGTGTGATTAACGACATCATTCCAATTATTCTCAGAAACAAAACGTATGGTCCACCAATGAAGGTATTCATGTATGGAATTCTCAAAGCAGGTACTTGGGCAATAATGAGATATCTCAGAGGGTTGTGTAAAGATCTCTTCAATGGTAGAACGCCCGATGAAATAATTGACAAATATGCAAGAAGTAGATCAGTATCTGTTCCTAAAATTCAAACAAAAAAATTATAGAGTTTCAATAGCAGCATCGGCCAGAGTATTTCGTTTTGGTGTTAAACATACAAAATAAACTTTGTCTGCTCTTTCAATTCCTTCAACTTTTTTATAAGATTTTGATGAAACATCAAATTCATAAATTCCAGGTTCAAGAGAACCACTAGCATAAATCATCAGATATGTTTCCCCAGTTGCCGGGCTAAGTGGAATAAATGCCATCACATATCCTTTGTATGAATTAATAGGCATCGTATTTTTCATTGGAGGAGCTGCTGATGTCATATACATGAACATGTCTTCTATATTTTCAAATTCCTCATACTCAGTATGCATTACAATTTGTAAATTGTCTCAATATAATAAGTTACTAGAATAGAATTTGTTTAGATTATTTTCTGGATTTGAAGTGTTTGTGAACTTTGAATCCAACTAATGCAGGGGCTGCAATATACATTCCTAAATTGAGAGCAATTACAGAAATTCCCAACCCTAAAACTTCAAGTTCTGAACCATCATCTGCCAATGTCATTATAGATAATGTTGAAATCATTGGAGTGATGAAAGATCTAACTGCTTCTTGGAACATAGGATTTTCTCTTTCCATATCAGCAATTGTTGGAGAGAATGAATAGTATAATTGGTTAAATCCAGACATGAATGCCATTCCAGAGGAGGTGCTCATTACAGTGTTATCTCTGATTTCTCTGAGGAATTGAACTTGGGGGGCTAACTCAGTTCCATATGCTGCAGTTGCAATCAAACATCCACCACCTTTTGCTTCTGGCTCCGTAGTTTTAATTACTTGGCAAATTCCATTTACCAGTTCAGTTCCAGCACCACATGTTGGTTCTGGTTCAGGTTCTGGCTCAGGTTGTGGTTCTGGTTCTGGCTCAGGTTGTGGTTCAGGTTCTGGCTCAGGTTGTGGTTCTGGTTGTGGTTCTGGCTCAGGTTGTGGTTCTGGTTGTGGTTCAGGTGTTGAAACCACTAATTCTCCACCTACATAATTAAGTGTAAGTTCACTAGTATTTCCACCATATTTTGTTTCAACAACATAATCTCCATTTAATTTCCATAACTGACCTCCTGCAATGAATGAAAATTCAAAAGTACCATCAGGATTTGGAATTAATTGTCCTATAGTTACAAGATTATTTTCAGGAGATTTTACAACATAAGTTACTGCACCTGCAGCTTGAGATAAAGGATCATAATCTTTCAAGTTTCCAGATATGACAACATTTGCACCATTGGCAATAATATCCATATTTGAAGAAGTGTTTACAGGTAAAAGATCATGGCTATCAGCAAAGACAGAACCATTAACGCCATAAGATAGAATTGAGATAGATAATAATGCAAAAGATAAGAATGCGGTTAGTCTCATTTTCATTTTGATTCATGAGTTGAGAGTATTTATGTTTTCAATGAAAGAAAAATTGACCAGATTATACTCTAATGATACCTTTTTTGATTAAGAATTGAAGTGATTTAACAAAGTCTTCATCAGATATTTTATCATCAGCCCACCATAATGCATTATTTTTGATCCAACTAGGAATTGTCGGATTGAAAGTAGAATCATTTTCAGTAGAAGGAATAGTAATAACACCTTCTTCAATTAGGTATTTGATTCCATCAATAAATTCAGAATTTGAGATGGAAGTAGAAGCCCATAATTTTGCATTATCTTTGATCCAACTAGGAATATTAGGAGAAATAACTTCAAAAAAGATTGATCCTAAATCATAATTATTGTGAGATAATTGAATTGTATAAAGTCCGGATAAAGAGTTTTCATTAATTGAAATTATCGATCTATAACTTCCACCATTAGAAAGAGTTGCACCAAAATTCTGAGATGTTCCATCAGGAGAGATGATAGCAACCTCCAATGGCATACCACGTCTATGATTATTTACACTTCCCGAGAGAATAATTTCTTCAATTTTTCCTGAAAAAGGTTTCATTATTTCATATGAACTAAGTTGTGGTGAGCTAGAAACAGAGGCATAAGATTTACTTCTCAATAAACTAAACGTGTTTGCATTCCCAAAACTATCTCGTGAATCATGATATTTAGCATCAAGACTTCCTCCTGCTGAAGAAATTAATGCGGTTCCAGACTTGTTACAAATTTGTGAAGGCATTTTGAATACACCCTCAAAAATACCAGTACTTGGCCCAGTTTCAACCAAAGTGAATCCTGTGGCACCAAGACCACCATATTCAACCCCATCTACAGTACAACGTTTGTAACGAATGTCTTTAATCAAAATTTCAAGTAAGATGGTTCCATCCTTTCCAACTGTATCAACATTATCAGAATTCGGATCATTATTTACAAAGTAGATATCAACTAGATCTTTTTTCAAGTTAAGATCAGGATCTTTGAGAGTAATTGTTACGGGTTGTCCAAATCGAAATGTTTGTGAAGAAGTTGTAATATCACCAGAATGAGTTGTAAAATCAGATTGTGTAGAAGTAATAGTTGTAACACCAGTAACATCAAGATCAGAATAAGATATTGTAATTCCAGATTCATCAATCAATCTATTTGTAACAATAATTTTTATCTCATCACCAATAGTTTGTATGGTTTGAATGAAATTAGGATCTAGTATATTCAATTGATTTGTGACAGCATATTCTAGAGTACCTTGAAAAGTTGAAGAATTATCACTTGTTTCTTCCAATTCAAAACGATAAATGGAATTGTTAATACTTTGATCATCTTTCAATCCAAAAGAAAATAAATCAAAAATAATTGGTTGTTGTTTAGTTTCACCAGAAATATCAATAACATCAATGTCATTTGCAGAAGAATCAAAATCAATTACAAGAAACACATTTCCACTTTCATCTAAAATATCAGTAATGTCAGAATTATCAATTTGGACAAATCCTTGGGATGATGAAATGTCACCAGCATCTACAATTGTTATTGGTGATGAACCAAGTGTTCCAAAAGTTAAAGTGAATGAAGTGTCACCAAAGTCAGAAACCCCCAAATCTTTTTCAAAGGATCTTAAATCATAATTTATCCAGTTTGTGCCATCTATACCAGATTTAGAAGAATCAAGTAAGATTGAAGCAAAAGATGAGGCAGAAATTCCCAAGTTTACTGAAAACATGTCATATGAGACGGTTCCCAGAGCAGTAGTATCAATAATCAGCCTATCAGAATTAGAGTCAGGCACTGAGGAGGATGCACTAGTACCTCCTGTTAGAGTAGGAGAAGACAAATGAAATTTGACGTCATTAGCATTTTCCAGAGTAATTGGATTTCCAATAGTAATTGTAGGGATTATTGCTGTTTCTCTGAACACATCTAAATCATCATTAGCACCAGTGTTCAGATTTTGATCAGGATCTTTCAAAATGACAGGATATTCAGTTCCAGGACGTAGAGCAGCACTATTCCCAATTGTTAGAGTAGGTTGATCATTAAGAGAAACAGAGGCAGTTGAAGATCCTGTCAAAACTGAAATTGATTCATCATTATAACTAATTTTTCCAGTTTGTCCTCGTGGTGCATTTGATATAATACCTATTACAGATTGGTCATCAGAATCAAAGCTTTCAAAAATTCCAGAATTTGGTTGTTGTTCAACTAATGTCACTATTTCTGAAAAAGTATTTGCCCCTCCATCACTTACAGAAGAAGCAGGTTGATCATTATTTGTTTTAAATTCCATAATATTTCCAAGTGTCAAAGAAAGTTTTCCATTGTTTTCAAATCCCAAAGAAGAAAGGTTAGGAGCCAAATCCACCAATCCTGAACCACCATTTGCAGCACTGGAGCCAGTATTATCAAATGCTTGATAAAATGTCGATTCGGTAGTATTAACATTAAATGTCCAAGAATCCTCATCAGTAGGATCCTGATTTAATTGAAAATCATTTACAGTAAGAAAAACTTCAGCATTGTTAGGATAAAGATCTCTATCAATACTCAAAGATATATTTTTCATTTCATCATATTCAAGTGAGACTTGCTGTATTGGACCTCCAGGATTATATTGAATTGTTACATCATCAAAGGAAAAAAGTTGTATCAATGGCCATGCACTAGAATTTAAACCAATTTGTCCAACTGAAACATTGGGATTTGTGTTAATGGATTTTGCCTTTCTAACTACATTATTTAGATTTGGAGTAAATCCAGGAGTGCCAGTACATGCATTAAAAGAAGAATCACCATTTGTATAACCACCCAAAGTGCCTAATCTAGGTACGGCAAATCCATCAGTTTCAGAAAAAGAAATTCCAATTACTGAAGTTGATGTGTTTCTACTGCAAAAAACACCAAAATCTAATCCTTGCCCATCTAAACCAACTGTGGAATCTGCAGCCTTTGCTTTCTCAACATTTGCAAAATAAGCATACCAATTGCCATCAGTAGCTTGAACCATTCTTAATGATTTTCCGTTAATAGTAACATCAGGCTCTCCCTTTCCCTGATCTGTGTCCCTCAAATTTGGATCGTTTATTACAACTTCAATCACCATAGATCCTGAAAAATGATTGGCAAATTGAGAATTTTCAGCAGATACAAACAGATTGGGATTACTTACAGCCTCAGCGTTCATAATAGGAATTAGAGGTAGCATTGAAAGAATTGCTACAAAATACAACAAATTCATGCCCAACATTTCAAAAAATCACCTAATCACAAATAACATTGTCGCATCATTTCTTCTTAGAAACTCGTAATACATGATGAGAATTATCAAAAAATATGGAAATGTTTGTTCAAAGGACCAAAGTATTACAGATTTCATTATTAGCTATATTTTCGGCATTTTTAGTAGAGTTAACTTTTGGTTTAATCTCAAACAGTTTAGCACTCATCACAGATGGCATTCATGCATTATTGGATAGTGTAGTAACTATAGTCTTGCTTTTAGCTGCTAGAATGGCAATAAAGCCAGCTGATGCAGAGCATACGTATGGCCATGGTAAAATCGAATCATTGGGAGGAATGATTGGTGGAATTGCAATTTTTTTGATTGCGTGTTTTTTTATTTACGAATCTATTCACAGGTTACAAAGTCCTCCTCCAACCATTTTACCAGGATTGTTAGCAATTATTGCAGGACTATACACAATCGGTGTTGATATTTTCAGAGTAGGTCTATTAAGAAAATCAATTAAGAAAATGGGAGGCGATACTCTAAAAGCAGATTTTTATCATGCGTTCATGGATCTAGGATCTACTTTAGTTGCAATTGTAGGAATAATTCTTGTAACATATGGAGTGTATTTTGGAGATTTTGTTGCAGCATTAATTTTAGGAGTATTATTAGTAATACTTAGCATTAAACTAGTCTACAAAACTGCTATGGATTTGACAGATATCATATCACCTAAACTTGTAGAGAACGTTAAGGAAATTGCAATTTCTACAAATGGTGTAATTAATGCAGGTCCAGTATTAATGAGGAGATCAGGAGACATAATTTTTGCAGATATCACAATATCATTAAGGGGAGACACTAGTTTTGATAAGGCTCATGAAATTAGCAACAATGTTGAGAGAAACATAAAAAATAAAATTTCAAATGCAGTAACCACCATACATTTTGAACCAAATTGGCACAATGTTCCATTAGATGCAAAAATTCTAGAAATTGCAAAAGAGATAGAAGGTGTCAAAGACGTTCATAATGTAAGTTCACACAAAACCAAAGGACAGACATATGCAAATTTGCATGTAATGGTGGATAAAGAGATGAATCTTTTATCTGCTCACAAAATTTCTGAAATGATTGAGCAAGAAATTCATAAAAATATTCCAGAAATCAAACACGCTACAATTCATTTAGAGCCATTTGTCAAAATACCTGAAAATTTTAACTTGGAAGATAAAATCACCGAGAATAGAATCAAGAAAATATTAGAAAAATATTTAGAAATTAAAAAGATCGGACGAATAGTGTCTTTGAATTTTGAGAATATTCTAAAAATTGATATTGACTGCTCATTTGATAAAGAATTATCAATTGAAAAAGTTCATGATTTGACATCAGAGATTGAACATGTTATCAGAGCAGAAATAAGCAATGCGGTAATTACAATACATCCAGAACCTGTCTAAACCAAGATACTAGTCAAATACATGATTGTCATTCCTGCTGAAAATCCAGATACAGCTGCGAAACTGGAGAGATTTTTGTCATCCTCATTTCTAATCAATCTCGTTATTGCTAAAATAACTTGAAAAATTGCCCCAGCACCAATTCCAAGAAAAATTACTGAACTGAAAGGAGAATAAGCAAATCCGCCAATCCAGGCACCAAAAATTGCAGGAGAACCTGCAATCATCCCCCATTCCAGCCAATTTTCCAATCATAAGTTTACCACGAGACATTGGGGCTGCAATAGCAAATCCTTCAGTCGTATTATGCAAAGCAAAACCTATGATTAAAAATGTGCTAAATGCAATAGAGCCCAAACCAACTGCAGCACTAATAGCAAGTCCCTCACCAAAATTATGCAAACCAATTCCAATTGAGATCATCAATGCAATTGCAACAGGTTTTGTAATTTTTGAAGAATCAGCTTTTTCGACCAGTTTGTTTCCAGAAAAATATAATCCAAGAAAAGATAAAATTACGACAGTAGCAACAAGCAAAGTCCCATTGAAGCTTGGGGCCAAGCTATTATCAGAAACATCAATTGCCTCTACAATAGAATCAATTACCAAGAAAAGTAACAATCCAACAGTCAGGGCTAAAAAGAAAAGATATTTTTGTTTATTAATTTTCTTGATAAATGGGAGCCACAGTAATCCAATCATGACAGGAATTATTCCAACATAAGTTCCAATAATCGCAAAAAACAATGCTAATTCAAAAGTTAATTTCAATGTAGGAGCAGCCGATTCAATTTCTTTTTCAAATCTTACTCCATCCTCAAGAGTTATTCCTATTGTATAGGGTTCTGCAACATTCCACTCAAATGGAATTCTAACTAAAACAGTCTCATATCTTTCTAAAAATCCATCAGGTTCTATAGCAGCTGGATGAATTCGATCATTTACATCTGCCATGACGATTTTTACAGGAATTGGACCAACTTTCCAGGAAAATCATATGTGAATTCCATTATCCCACGCTCAGTCTGGGATAAAGTTATCATATCTGTGTAAAATGAAGGAATAAAATCAGTTCCCGTAGGATAATACTTGTACAAATTTCCATGAAGGTGAAAATTGTTTATTGGATCAAATTCAACCATATTAACAACATAAACTCGAATTAATTCATCAGTGTTAATTTGGATTGGATGATGTTGATAGTAAAAAGGAATTGTATTTGCAGCATAGAAATTATTTTCAGTGTCAAAATCTGTATCTAATCCATTTAGAACCATTACCATTTCATCTGCAGGTTGACGACCTTCTTTAGGATCAACAATGAAAACACCATAAAGACCATGAACAATATGTTCCTCTAGTGGCATTATGTGACAATGATAAGGGTGAACACCAACGGGTCCAGCTTCAAATTCATATACAAATTGTCCTCCATTTCCACCTACGGGTTCAAACACCCCATCCATTCCAGATGGATGAATTCCATGAAAATGCATTGTGTGTTCTCTTGAACCATTATGAAATGGATTCTAAGATCTCCCTCAGCAGCCCTGATAGTTGGGCTTGGAACAGTTCCATTAAAGGTCCAAACATTATAAAAAACACCTGGAGATATTTCCTGAATTTTATCATCTTCAGCAATTATCGTGTAATCTCTAATTGTCTGTCCACTTGAAGACATTGAAATTCTACCATATTCAAAATTCCGTAAGAATTCAGTGGGATCAAAGTCTACAGTAGATACAGTGTAAAGTGGATCTATAATTTCTCCAGATGTTTGTACTACAGATCCAGAATGAGTCACAAAAGTTTTCTGTTCATATTTAGCCTCTGAAATTATTGGAAAAATTATCATCACAGATGACAAAAGAAACAAAGTGATTACCAGAATCATGCTATTTGAACGAATGATTTTCAGGACAATACATTACATTAAATTTTTTATTTAAATTTAACCTAAGCTAATTTTTTTAGTCTAGTCTAATTTTTCATGGCTGACTATTGAAAGTTATTAAAAAAATTAGGTTTAAACTAAAGAAAATCAATGTCAGTTTATGCAGAAAACAGGAACAGTGACAGTAGGATCAGGGGTTGTAATAATTATAGGATTATTTCTATTAGTTTTAGGAAATCAAGCAATACTGGAAGGAATAATTCAAGATAATGGAAAAGTAAGTTCTGAACAAATACTTTCAATTTCTAATCATTTTGATTCACACATGACACCAATTG
>CAZBBN010000023.1:0-10786 GCA_964490195.1 uncultured Nitrosopumilaceae archaeon | reverse complement strand
TTTTGTTTTATCTGGTTTGAAACCTAACGCAATAAAATCTAGGGCATTTTCATAAGCAAATTTATTCGTCTCCTCTAAAGTAAGATTAGGTTTCGAAAAAAATTTCTCATCATCTGTAAGCTGAAAATACATGTTAACATCAAATTTTTCCTGAAGCCATTTTGAAAATACCCATGGTACGAGATGTCCAATATGAGTATGGCCTGAAGGTCCTCTTCCTGTATACAGAAAAAATTTAATTCCTTTTTGATAATCATCTAGAATTCTATTCATTTCCCTATGTGAGAAGAAAATACCTCTTCTAAGCATAAAATGATCTTCTCCAGCTAAATTCCTTATTCGTCCTAGTAAATCAGATGAAATTTTTTCAGTCCCAAATTTCTTGATTAGTTTGTCATAGTCAATATCTCCTTCAACATGCCATGGAGTCACAATAAAGTCATCAGCTGACATTCAATTTGACTTAGGTTAAGGTTTAAAAAGTCTTTTTCGAACTTTCTGCTATTGTCACAAGTTTTCCATGATATTGAAAAAAAAATTATTGCTTCACTAAAAGACAATCCAAAACAAACTCCTGAATCCCTTGAAAAATTAACTAAACTTTCACCAGATCAAATTCGACGAGGAATTGAATGGTTGAAACTCAAAGAATTGGCAATTGTCAATGAATCAAAAATAAGTATTATTAGTTTAGGTGAAAATGGAATTGAATCTTTTCAAAAAGGATTGCCTGAAAGAAGATTACTTGATTTACTAAAAAATGGTCCTAGAAAATTATCTGAACTACAAAAAGAGCTTGGGGATGTTTTTGGACCTGCTATGGGTTTAGCTAGAAAAAATAACTGGATTCAAGCTTCCTCTGAAGAAATCATACTTCAAAATTTCCCATCAGAACTTCCTGGTGAAAAAACTCTCAAACAAATAGGTGAAAACAAACTATCTCTGAATGAAATTGATAAAAATGATCTGTTGGGACTTTTGAAAAGGCCTGATTTTATTATTGAGGATGTTATTACGAATAAAGAAATTACCCTAACTGACTCTGCAAAACTGTTAGAAATTTCAAATTCTTCTGGAGCCATAGATGTTGAAGCCGATGTACCTCAAGTGTTTATCGCAAGAACTCATCCCTTAAAAGATACCATTGATGAAATCCGTGAGATTTTTGTCACTTTAGGGTTTTCTGAAATTATAGGAAATATGACTCAATCTAGTTTTTGGAATTTTGATGCATTATTTACCCCTCAAGATCATCCTGCAAGAGAACTACAGGATACCTTCTATCTTGATGGAATATTTGCTAAAAAAATTGCGAGTTCTGAACAAATCAAAAAAGTTTCTGAATCTCACAAAAAGAATTGGCGTTATCATTGGGATATTAATGAGGCTCGAAAAATGGTTTTGAGAACTCATACTACTTGTGTTACTATAAAGCATCTTGCAGAAAATAAACCCGATGAGGCAAGGGTTTTTTCATTGGGTCGTGTATTTAGAAATGAAAAAGTTAGTTACAAGCACCTAGTAGAATTTAATCAAATTGAGGGTGTTGTAGTTGGAAGAGATGCTACTCTAAGAAACTTAATGGGAATTCAACGAGAATTTTACAAACGAATAGGAATTACAAAAATTAAATTTTGGCCAACATTCTTTCCATATACAGAACCTTCTCTTCAAACTATGGTGTATAATGAACGGCTAGGAAAATGGATTGAATTATTTGGAATGGGAATTTTCAGACCTGAAGTAACAAAACCGCTTGGAATATCAAAACCTGTTTTAGCATGGGGTGGTGGTATTGAAAGAATTGCAATGCTAAAATATGGACTCGATGATGTTAGGGAATTTTACAATAATAATTTGAATTGGTTAAGGAGTGCTACAAAATGCCAGTAGTTGAATTATCTTATACCCGTCTTCAGAAATTGGTTGGTAAAGTTACAAAAAAACAAATTTCTGACTCTTTACCCTTTCTTGGATTAGATGTTGAATCGGAAAATAAGGATTTAGTTAGAATTGAATATAGTCCCAATAGGCCTGACTACTCTACTGATTTTGGAATTGCACTTGGTTTGCAAGGATTACTTGGAATCAAAAAAGGTGCAATCAAACTAAATGTAAAAAAATCCAACAAATATTGTATTTCTGTAAAACCTTCAGTTTCAAAAATTCGTCCTTTTGTTACTGGTATTGTTGCAAAAAATGGAAAAATCGATGATAAAATAATTAAACAACTTATGACCATGCAAGAAGATCTTCATTTTGGAATTGGAAGGAAAAGAAAAAAATCTTCAATTGGAATACATGATCTAGATAAAATCACTTTTCCTCTAATTTACACAACCACAAATAGAAATCATAAATTTATTCCGTTAAATTTTGATACAGAGATACCCATTTCTGAAATACTGCGCACTACTAATGTGGGAAAAGAATATGGCTCAATTCTTGGAAATTCTTCCAAGGTGCCTCTAATTTTGGATGCAAATCTAAAAACTGTTTCTTTTCCTCCTATTATTAATGCAAATATTACAACAGTAACTACTAAAACAAAAAATCTCTTTGTTGAAGTTACCGGAATTAATAAAGAAGATGCAGAAGACATGCTTTCAGTTATTGCAATTATTTTACAAAGTGCTGGATTTGCTTTAGAAAATATCCAAATATCTGGTGCCAAAAACTCATCTCCGAAATTTGAACAAAAGAAAATATCAATTAATCTTAATTTAGCAAATCAAACACTTGGTTTGGATCTTAGTGTATCAAAAATTATCTCATCTCTGAAAAAATCAAGATTGGATGCAACAACTAAGGGTGAAAATATCATTTGTACAATTCCCTCATATAGATTTGACATTTTTGGACCAATGGATTTGGTAGAAGAAATTGCTCTGGGATATGGAATTCAAAACCTTGAACCCACAATCTCTCCTTCTCAAACTCTTGGTCAAACAAATTCTGTTTCAAATAAATTAAAATCCCTTGACCGTATTATGATTGGTCTTGGTTATCTTGAGGCATTGAATTCAAGTTTAACAAGTAAACGAGTATTATACGATATGACTGGACGAAGTACTTCAAAAATTCTTTCTGTTCTTGATTCAAAAAGTCGAGAACACACAATTTTACGCAATTCTATTCTTCCTGGATTATTAGAAAATTTTTCTAGAAATATACATGAATCCTACCCTCAAAAATTATTTGAAACTGGTAGTGTGTTTTCAATAGATGATCCTATTTCTGAAAAAATTAATTTTTCTGGAATTAGTGCACATAAAGATGCAAATTTTACAGAAATTAAATCCATACTACAATCTACATTAAAGATTGGATTTGGAATTGACCTTCAAACAAAGACTTCATCTGATCCTTTATTTGAAGAAGGACGATGTGCAACCGTTATTGTAAATAGTAATCCCATAGGTGTTATTGGGGAAATTAATTCAAAAGTTATTGAAAATTACAAAATACAATCTAAAGTAGTTGGATTTGAAATATCATTATCTGATACCCTTCTTCAATCTTTTTAGAAAAAACGTAATTAATAACAAAACACCTAATGAAAAACAAGTCTTCCAATAGAAAAATTCCTAGATTTTTGAATTTCATACAAATTTTGTATTTTCCAGAAATTTATTTTTAATTTTAAAAATTGATTTCTTAATAGCAATTCAGTAAATGGTTTTTAGTAGGAATGGTTCTATTATAATCGCCCAAGAGCAGGCACGCAGACGGATTAGGATGATGTCGATCGTAATGATGCCAATGATTTCTAATTCACCCAGGCGTGCTACATTATGGGCAACCCCGGTTTCAGAACGCGAGGAGGCTTATGGCTATGTACCCATGATTTTGTGCGAGTCAGAACCGGGGAACATTAACTTTTTTCAAAAAGATAAAACATCCCTTGATACAGAAGAATGAAATGGTAAACTATTGGTTGGTAAAACAAGAACCCAGTGGTCCAAGAGGATATAACTTTGAACAATTAAAAAAAGAAAAAACTACAGTATGGGATGGAGTTCATAACAATCTTGCATTAAAACATATGAAAGAAATGAAGTCGGGTGATCTTGCTTTATTTTATCATACGGGTGATGAGAGACAAGCTGTTGGAATAATGCAAATAATTTCAAAACCTTATCCAAACCCAAAAGAAGAAAATGACCGTTTTGTTGTTGTAGATGTAAAATATAAAAAAACATTGAACCGTCCTGTGACCTTAGATGAAATGAAAAAAGATAAAAAATTTAAAGACTGGGAATTAATTAGAATTTCTAGATTATCTGTAATGCCTGTTCCAAAGCCACTTTGGGATGCTATCTTAAATATTTCTCAAAAATAACTCCAATCGGTTTATTGATATAGTCGATTTGTTTAATGAAATCATGGCAACAGCTTATGTTTTAATAAACTGTGAACTAGGTTCTGAGGAAGCTATTATTCAGCAACTCAAAGGCTTAGAAGGTGTGAAGGAAGTTCATGGAACTTTTGGCGCATATGATATTTTGGCCAAAATTGAATCTGATACTGTAGAAAAACTAAGAGAAACAATTACCTGGAAGATCAGAAAAATTGAAAAGATTCGTTCAACTCTTACCCTGATGGGTATTGAAGGCCAAACATAAACACCCTTTTTTCTTATTATGATTTTACATTTTATTTTTGTTGTAAAAGAAGAAGATCGTGAAAAACGAAAATTTGAATTTGAATATATTAAAAAAATGGGCCAATTTTACAAATTATGGATTAAAGAAAAATTTGGACTAGATTATGAAATTCAATGTGATGAATTGATTACGACACCAAGAAGTATTCTTCAAAGACTTGATACTCATACCTTCGTACGTGATCACGAACAAAGAGGAAAAGACATTTATCATTTTTATCTGACTCACTTTAAACCACTATGGACTGATTGCACTTGTGATGGATATCATGCTGAAAATTTTGGATTAGTATTTTGGCAACCTCCTAAACAATCCGATGATACATTATTTCTTGCAGAAAAAAACTGTACCACTGTCTCTCATATTTTACTACATGAGTTTTTACGAATTCTTGGACACAAAAAATTTATCCAAGAAGTTCATGACATTTGGACAAAACATCTCTTTGAACAATTAGAATTTGAACAGTATGGTGAGGACTTTAAAAAAACTGATGATAAACCTATGTTTCTGACAATGGATATCTCTCAATTAAATTTGTAAATAATTTTTAAAATTAACACTTTGTAACAGAATAAATGTTGTTTTCAAAGTTTGCAGTTTTGAAATCTAATTTATTTTCAGGATCATTTGTTCTTGACTTGCTCAAATTTTCGAGTTCTACTAATGCATCTCCTCTAAATCCTACTGAAGAACCATAAATTGCATCAGCTAACATTGTTCCATGATCTCCTTTTTTAATATCATCTACCATTTCATAAAATCTTGCAGTTTCTTTTTTATTAACAGGATTACCAGTTGCTTTGTTATATGCAACTGAGATATACATTCCATTATTTTTTACTGCTACAGGAATCTTGTGATTTTTTCCTGATGCGCCAGGAATTGTTTCATTAACTAAAACTTCACATTTATGATACATACTTGAAACATATGCATAGAATCTATACTGTGCGTATTTTCCGGCATCATCTTCTTCACAACCCACAAAAACTTTGTGTAATAATTCTAATGCGTCATCATTCATACTTTGCAATCTATCATCAATTCTACCTCTTTCAAGAAGATCTGATTTACATTCTTTGGCAATTAAAACTAGAATAAAATCCGGTAAATTGTAATTCTTTAATGCTGCAACAAATGCACCTGCTTGTGACATCCCAAATTTTGGGAAACCTTTATTGACCATATTTGAAATTCACCTCAGAAAACATACTACTCCCCAACAATGTAATAAAACATGCTTTTCGCTTATAATTGTTAAGGAATTTATGTGCCTATTTCACTATTTTTACTAAATTTTAAATTGTAAATATTAAATTCAGGATAAATTCAATGTTTTCTGTGAACATCAATACCACTCCTGAACTTGTTTCAACTGTTTATTCAAAAATTAAAGAAAATATTGCAAAATACAGAATTGTCCTTGGACGACCTCTCACACTTACTGAGAAAATTTTATCTGGACATCTTTATGAAATTCCTGATCAGAGTCTTACTGGTGGAAAAGATTATGTTTTTCTTAAACCTGACAGAGTTGCATTACAAGATGTAACAGGTCAAATGGTAATGCTTCAATTTATGCAAGCTGGACTAAAGCAGGCATCATTACCAACAACTGTTCATTGTGATCATCTGATTAGAGCTGAAGTTCAAGGTGATGTTGACATGAAGGTTTCCCTTGATGAAAATAGTGAAGTTTTCAAATTCTTGCAATCAGCAGCTGCAAAACATGGATGTGGTTTTTGGAAACCTGGTGCCGGAATCATTCATCAGGTAGTTCTTGAAAATTATGCATTTCCAGGTGGATTGATGATTGGTACGGATTCACACACTCCAAATGCTGGTGGATTAGGAATGATTGCAGTTGGTGTGGGTGGATTAGATGCAGCTGAAACTATGGCTGGATTACCATGGGAGTTACTTTATCCAAAAAAAATTGGTGTTAAATTAACTGGAAATCTAAATGGATGGACTGCACCTAAAGATATCATATTAAAAGTCGCTGAAGAATTAACCGTTTCTGGTGGTACCAATTCTATTGTAGAATATTTTGGTCCTGGTACAAAATCTATCAGTTGTACCGGAAAAGCTACTATTACCAATATGGGTGCAGAAATTGGTGCAACCTGCTCGATTTTCCCATATGATGAAAGAATAGAAACTTATCTAAAATATACGAATAGAGAAAAAATTGCTGAATTAGCAAATCAAAATAAAGAATTACTAGTGGCTGATCCTGAAATTGAATCAAATCCAGAAAACTTTTTTGATAAAGTAATTGAAATCAATCTTTCTACCTTGGAGCCTCATATTGTTGGACCTCATACTCCTGATTTAGCAAGAACAATTTCAGAATTAGGTGATGATGTAAAATCAAATGACTATGTTGATCCAATTTCTGTTGCATTGATTGGAAGTTGTACAAATTCATCTTACGAAGACATGTCTAGAGTGGCAAGTATAGCTCAACAAGCAAAAGAAAAAGGTATCAAATCTAAAATTCCTTTGTTAATTACACCTGGGTCTGAACAAATTCGTGGAACTATAGAAAGAGATGGTCAAATGAATTCTCTTAAGGAAATTGGCGCAACTGTTCTTGCAAATGCATGTGGACCATGCATTGGACAATGGAATAGACCTGAATTAGAAAATGAAGAGAAAAATACTATTGTTACTACGTTTAACAGAAATTTTCCAGGACGAAATGATGGTCATCGAAGTACTTTAAATTTTATTGGTAGTCCTGAGATGATTATTGCATTAGCTTTAGGAGGTAGATTATCCTTTAATCCCTTAAAAGATGAACTTACCGCCTCTGATGGAACAAAATTCAAACTAGAACCTCCAAAACCTGCACCAGAAGTTCCTGAAAATGGATTTATGATTCCTGATGGAATTTTTGTAGCACCTCCTAAAAATTCAAATGACATTGAAGTAATTATTGATTCAAACAGTAAAAGACTACAACTTTTAGAACCTTTTTCAAAATGGGATGGAAAAGATTTTGTTGATTTGCCAATATTGGTAAAAGCTAAAGGAAAATGTACTACCGACCATATCTCTCCTGCTGGAGCATGGTTATCCCTTAGAGGTCATTTAGATAATTTGAGTGATAACATGCTTTTGGGAGCAGTTAATGCATTTAATGACGAAGTAGGTAAAGGTAGGAACATTCTCAATAATCAACTTGAGCCATTTTCAAAGATTGCAAGACAGTATAAAGAAAAACAAATGAGATGGGTTATTGTAGGTGATAATAATTATGGTGAAGGCAGTAGTAGAGAGCATGCTGCAATGTCTCCTAGATATTTAGGATGTGCAGCAGTAATTACTAAAAGTCTTGCTCGAATTCACGAAACAAATCTGAAAAAACAGGGAATTTTAGCACTTACCTTTAGCAATCTAGATGATTATGAAAAAATTTTAGAAGATGACAAAATTAGTCTTCTGGAATTAAATGAATTAGAACCCCATAAACAAGTAAAATGTATTATTTCACATAGTGATGGAAAAAATGACGAAATTTTACTTAATCATTCATACAATAAATCTCAGATTGAGTGGTTTAAAGCTGGTTCCGCACTTAATGTTTTGAGAAACAGATGACGAAAATTTACGTGGGGCCGACCGGAATCGAACCGGCGACCTACGGGTCACTACAGCTCCAAACTTACATCATCCGTGAGTCAGTTTAGCTTAGTTAACCTTTGGAGCCCTTAGCGGTGATCTTTTTCGTAGACACTGTCGCCCTACCAGGCTAGGCTACGACCCCACAAACAAGAATGAAAAAGACTTGAATTTTAAGTTATTTTTAATCAAGATTTATTTGCAATTAACATCAATTTGTAATTGTTAGTTCACTATGGTAAAACCAATTTACTTTGCATTAGGCGCAATTCCTGTAATTGTGGCACTTTTAATTTCAGTTCCACTACTTACAAAAAATGAAATCCCAATGTCTGCAGCAAATTCTGCTGATAAAATTGAAATAGAATACACAAAACATCAGCTAATGAAAATTTCTTATGGTATTACAGAGCGAATTGGAGCACAAAAAACTGAAATTCTTTTTATAAAAAATGATGGTGACATCAAATATTCTGTAATAGAACAAGGATATCTTCAACCTGATATTCGTACAAAACTTGATCAAGAAAAACTAGAAAAACTAAAAGCACTAATTAAAGAAACTGGTTTTATTGCTATTCCTTCAGAATCCTTTTCGATATTAGATAATGTAACTAAATATCAGAAATCAAATGTAAAAATCACTCTCAACGGTCATGTAAATCAAATTTTTTGGCCTGAACAAAATGCTACTTCTGATTTCATTCCTCCAATAATCACTATGGTTGAATCTGAACTTGATCAGATTATTTCTGAAATTAGTGAATAGGTACAAATAGTCTTTAGTAAAAATCAGACTATGCTTCCATTATCTGGTGAACGATTAGATGCTAAAGGAATAGTTTCAGAAAAAATAAACTCTATTAACACTTTACGCGGTTCATCTACTGTTAAACGTGGCTTTGTACATATGCTAAAAAATGGAGTTGTGATGGATGTTACAACTGTAGAACAAGCCCAAATTGCTGAAGAAGCTGGAGCAGTATCTGTTATGGTTTTAGATAAACTTCCATCCGAAGTCAGAAAAGCTGGTGGGGTTGCACGAACTGCAAGTATTAGAATTATTGAAGATATCATGGATTCTGTAACAATTCCGGTGATGGCCAAATGTAGAATTGGTCATGTCAATGAAGCATTGGTTCTTCAAGAAACTGATGTTGATATGATAGATGAATCTGAAGTACTTACACCTGCTGATGAATTTCATCATATTTGGAAATGGGATTTCACAACACCTGTTGTTAATGGAGCTAGATCTTTGTCTGAAGCTTTGAGAAGAATTGAAGAAGGTGCATCAATGATTCGAACAAAAGGAGAGCCTGGCACAGGAAATGTCGCAGAAGCTGTAACTCATATTAAAAAAGTAAATGACGAATTAAGAACAATCAAGGCAATTTATGATTCTGGTGATGATCAAGATTTAGTAAGAATTGCACGGGAATTCAAAGTATCCTATGATATTGTTCAACAAACTGCAAAACTTGGAAGATTACCTGTTGTAAATTTTGCCGCTGGAGGAATTGCAACTCCTGCAGATGCTGCATATTTAATGTCTCTTGGATGTGATGGAATTTTTGTAGGTTCTGGAATTTTTAATGCAGATGATGCAAAAGATAGAGCAAAAGCAATAGTTTTGGCTACCACTTTTTGGAATGAATCTGATAAAGTAAAAGAAGCACAAAAAATGATTGATGAAAGACAATCTATGATAGGCTTGGATGTAAAAACATTAGAATTACGTATGCAAGATCGTGGTGGTTCATCATGAGTCTCAATGTTGGTGTTTTATCAATTCAAGGAGATGTTCAAGAAAATATCTCATCAACTAAAGCTGCAATTGATGAATTAGGAATTGACGGAAAAGTAGTTGATGTGAAAACACCTGAGGAAATATCACTATTAGATGGTTTGATAATTCCTGGAGGTGAAAGTACTACTATAGGGCAACTTTCTTTGGTAAATGGATCACTAAAAGTTCTAAAGGAAAAAATTGAAAATGGAATGCCAGTGCTTGGAATTTGTGCTGGAATGATTTTACTATCAAATTCTGCAAGTGATCGAATTCTTGGTAAAACTGATCAACCTCTTTTGAATATCCTTGATATTAAATTAGAGAGGAATTCATTTGGACGACAAAAAGAATCATTTGAAGCTGATATTTCTTTGGATTCAATTGATATTCCAAAATTTAATGGAGTATTCATCCGAGCACCCTCAGTATCTGATGTTGATTCTGGTGTTGAAATTTTATCAAAATTTAATGATCGTATTGTTGCTGTCAAAAAAGGTAATGTGATTGGAACTGCATTTCATCCTGAACTCACTGAAGATATATCATTACACAAATATTTTATCAATCTTGTAAAATCTTTCAAAAATTAACCCAAAACAATGATTTGTAAGCAATTCTTTTTAATCATTATCTAGACGAGCTAATAAAATGAACAAAAAATTGGTGTTAGTTGGCATTTTAATCTCTATTTTATTAG
>CAZBBN010000022.1:8938-10829 GCA_964490195.1 uncultured Nitrosopumilaceae archaeon | reverse complement strand
TCGTCTTGGACGATCTTTAGCCCCACCTGGTGGGCCTCTTCCATATACTGGTGGGCCTCTACCTCGTCCACCTTGCCCTGGTTGAGTTTGTCCTGGTTTAGTTTGTCCTGGTTTAGTTTGTGCTGCTTGACTCATTTCTATTTGACCTCACTATCAATTGCTGATTTTATTTTTGAAACTTCATTTTTTACTGTTAGGTGTTCACCGTTAATTCTCTCATCAGGTGGAAATGATTCTGGATCAGCTGGGACCTCAACACCGGCATCAATTAATCCTTTAAGAGCAGCTGCCATTCTTTGAGTATATCGTCTAGTTCCAGTATACAAGATCGCATCTTTTGCACCTTTTCCTATAGCTTTCTTACCTGCTAAGTAACCTGTAAGATATGCTGCTGGTACACTTTTTCTAGAACCTTTCCATCCTTTCTCAAGTAAATATCTAGAATGAGCAGAAGCTACAACTTTGTCTCCAGTCATTCCAGGCTTTAGAACTTGGACTTGAGTATTTTCATTAGTAATATTTACAGTGATAAAATCGCGTTTACCCATCAACATGGTACCACGTTTTTTATAATTGGTCTTTTCCTCCCGAAGTCTTCGCAATATTTTTGAATGAGCCATCTATAGAAACCGAGTTTGAATCTGCTCTTATATACGTTAAGCGCGAATTAGGGCAGCAAGCAAAGCCTTCTGAGTATGTAGACGATTTTCTGCCTCATCCCATACAACAGATTGAGGACCATCAATTATTTGTGATGTTACTTCTTGTTCTCGCTTTGCGGGAAGACAATGCATAAAGATCGCATCCTTGTTTGCAGTTGTCATTAGTTTTGGATTGACTTGGTATTTTGGAAGGAATTTTTTGATTCTTTTTGGATCACTGTTGTGAATCGACGAATATGTGTCAGTAACTACAATGTCTGCATTTTTAGTTGCAGTGAAAGGATCGGATGTTAATTCAATTTTAGTTGATTTCTGGGATTCTTTAACTACATCATTGTCAGGTTCAAATTCTTTTGGTGTTGCTACTGACATTTCTATTCCAGATAATGCTGCACCGTAAATCATAGAGTTGCATACATTATTTCCATCTCCAATCCATGCAATCTTTAATCCCTTGAGTTTTTTCTTTTTTTCTTTAATCGTCATAAAGTCTGCTAAAATTTGACATGGATGAAAAGAATCAGACAATCCATTAATTACAGGTATACTGGAATGCTCAGATAATTTTTCTAACAAGTCATGTGAATAAACTCGTGCCATGATACAATCAGTGTATCTTGAAAGAGTTTTTGCTGTATCCTCTACTGATTCGCCACGAGATAATTGCATGTCATTTGATGACAAATTAATTGCATGACCGCCTAGTTGAAACATTCCTGTTTCAAAACTCACACGTGTTCGAGTAGATGGTTTTTGAAAAATCATTGTCAGAGTTTTATTTTTCAAAATAAGTTTGTTTGCACCTTTTTTGAGTTCTTTTTTTAGTTTGATGGAATCATCGATTAATCCTAAAAATTCCTTTGGGGTTAATTCCGCTAAAGTGAGTAAATTTTTTGTTTTGAGTTTCATTTCTTAAAGAATCCAAACATACCTCGTTTCTTTTTAGGCTTTTCTTCTTTATCATGTTTTTGTACATCTTCAATTTCATCATCTTCTGCAACTTTAGATTCACCAGATTTGGGCCTGCCGTTCTTAATCCAATGACGAATTTTATTTCCTAGATTGATTGCTTCGTTGTCATTTTCAGGTGGTGGGACATCAAACAGATCTGAATATGTTGCAATATCATCATCTTTAATTCCATCAAACGGATCATCAGAAGAAATTTTCTGTTTTGGTTCTGGTGTTGGTTCTGGTGTTGGTTCTGGTGTTGGTTCTGGTGTTGGTTC
>CAZBBN010000022.1:0-8838 GCA_964490195.1 uncultured Nitrosopumilaceae archaeon | reverse complement strand
TTGGTTCTGGTGTTGGTTCTGGTGTTGGTTCTGGTGTTGGTTCTGGTGTTGGTTCTGGTGTTGGTTCATCAACTTTCTTTATTTCAACATCATCTAATGAACCAAAAATCGTTTCCAAGAAAATTTTCTTGTCAAAAGATTTTAGATCAGGGTATTCTTGGCCAACTCCAACATAAAGAATAGGAGTAGAAGTAATTTTTACAATGGATAAAGCGGCACCTCCTTTTGCATCTGCATCACTTTTAGTCAAAATAGAAGCATCAAATTTAACATGATCATAAAATTCACGTGCTTGGTTAACAGTATCATTTCCAGCCAATGAATCACCAACAAAAATTTTCATGTCAGGGTTCACAACTTTGGTGATTTTTGCAATTTGTTCCATCAAGTTTTTGCTTGTTTGCATTCTTCCTGCAGTATCTATCAAAACACAATCAGTTCTGTGAGAATTTGCATAAAGAACAGCATCTCTTGCAACAGCAGCAGGATCTGATTCATAATTCTGAGCAACAAGTTTTAGATTAAGTCGATTTGTGTGTTCTCGTAATTGTTCAATAGCACCAGCCCTAAAAGTATCTGCTGCTGCAACCACAACAGAATATTTTGCTTGTTGCAATAGATGTGCAACTTTTGCCAAAGAAGTAGTTTTTCCAGTTCCGTTAATTCCAACAAATAAAATCAAAAAGGGTTTTCCTTGTTTCTTTTTTTCATTAATTTTTGCAAACAAATCATATGTTCCTGCTGTATCAAACAATGCAGAGATGCTTGAAATCAGACTATCTTTAACAAATTTTTCGATTTCTTTTTTATCAACTTTAGAACCAATCAATTTTTCCTTAAGATCAGCTTTGATTGAATCAATTACCTCAGTTGCCACATCAGATTCTAAAAGAGATATTTCCAATTCAAAAAGAATTTCTTCAATGTCTTTTTCATTAAGTTCTTTTTCACCAAGACTTTTCGCTGCATTAGAAAATGCATTACGAAGTTTATCAAACATGTTTTATCCCGATTTTGGTTGTTGCATTGCTTGCATCATTTGATTGATTTGTGCTTTACCTTGTTCTAATCGTCCTGCTGCATCTTGTTTTTTTACAGCAGTGTCTTGCAAAGCAATCTCAATTTCTTTAATGCGTGCTTCAAGATAATTAATTGCCGAAGGAAAATCTTTTTCGACTGCAACTCCTGCTCCAATATTCAAAACAATTTTGCTAGTTGATGAAATTTTTGTTGGAACATATGTTCCCATTCCAATTGGTACTAGGGTTTCGGATTCAGGGGTTTTACCAAGTGATTGAATAGATTCAATTGCAGCTGTTGCTTCTCTCAAAATACTATAGAAAGTTGCTTCTCTTTGAGATAAATCTGAGAAATATGTTTCAAGCATTTGCATTTGTTGCATTAATTGCTCTGTCTGTTCTTCACTCATTTACAATCAACCTTCTTCAGATGGTTATAAATTCATTCATGAGTTGAGATAAAAAAATTAAAAACATTGAATGAATAAAAAAATAAAGATTAGAACTTTATTTTGCTTTAGAGAATCTATCTTCTACTTCATCCCAGTTTACTACATTCCACCATGCGGCGATGTAATCGGGTCGTTTGTTTTGGTAGTGGAGATAGTATGCATGTTCCCAAACATCACAGCCTAATAATGGTATTAATCCTTCAGTTCTTGGACTAGTTTGGTTTGGCATTGATTTGTATTCAACCTTTGATGTAGAAGGATTGTATACTAACCATCCCCAACCGCTGCCTTGAATTACAGCTGTAGTAGATGAAAATTTCTCTTTGAAGTCAGAAAAGATTCCAAAAGAATCATTGATTGCATCAGCAATTGATCCTCCAGGTTCTCCGCCTCCGTTTGCTTTCATGTTGTTCCAAAATAGCCTGTGGTTATCATAGCCACCACCATTGAAATTAATTGCGCCTCGTTTATCCTCTGGCACTGAATTAATATCAGACAAAATGTCAATGATATCTTTTTCTTGAATTTCAGATGGACATGTTTCAAGGGCTGCATTTAGTTTGTCGGTATATGTTTGATGATGTTTTGTGTGATGAATCTCCATTGTTCTTGCGTCAATGTGGGGTTCTAATGCATCATAAGCATATGGCATTTCAGGAAGAGTGTATTTTCCCATGAATACGTTGGAAGATTTATTCAATTTATTGCTTTATGAAGCAATTCATTTTTACTTGTAAAAATTGTTAAAAAATTTATGAAATTTCTAGTTTTTTCATTAATCCTTGTAATAATAGGAGGGTTTGTTTTGTTTCAGTCATTCCAAACAGAAAATGAAATTCACACATATTTGGATAAAAGCGTGCCATATATCGGAACTGACATTCCGAGAATGGACGGAATTGATGGGACAGGGATTAAAGTAGCAGTGATAGACACAGGAGTTGATTTCAATCATCCAGATTTGTTTGGATGGGGTCCTGATGGAAAAGTTGTAGGAGGATATAATTTCATTGAAGAAGGTCAGCCACCAATGGATACTAACGGTCACGGAACTCAAGTTGCAGGAGTAATAGCAGCTGATGGGCAAATAGTAGGTGTTGCACCCAAAGCAAAAATTCTCGCTTACAAAGTATCAGAAAACGGAGAAGGTGTTTCATCAGATTTAATCGTTAGAGCAATTGAAAAAGCAATTGAAGATGATGCAGACATTATCAATATCAGTTTAGGGGTAAACAAAACAAATGCCAAAATTGAACGGGCTGTTAATCATGCTTTAGAAAAAGAAATTTTTGTAGTAACTGCAGCTGGAAATGATGGTCCAGAATTACAAACAATTGGAAGTCCAGGAAGAAATCAAGGTGCTGTTACAGTTGGAGCAACATATAACAATCTTACTTCCAGCTTAGTCGCAACACTAGAAGTTAATGAAAAACCATTTACAGTAATTCCAATGATAGGCTCTACAAAATTGGAAGATCCAATTATAGGAAAAATAATTTTTGCAGGTTATGGAAAAATAAAAGATTTTGATGATCTAAATGTCAAGGATGCAATAGTAATTGTCGAGAGAGGAAGTGATGTTGAAGGAGAATTATTGTATTTTTCAATCAAAGAAAACAATGCAGCCAAAGCGGGTGCAAAAGCATTGATTGTTTACAATAATGTTCCAGGGATTTTTTTGGGAGAATTAAATCATGAATTTACAGCTTCAGATTATAGTCCACAGATTCCAGTTGTATCAATTGACAGAGCAGAAGGGCTAGAAATTATTGAATCAATCAAAAAAGAGAATAATGCATCCATGCATTTGTTTTACAATCCAGACTTTGTAGCTCATTTTAGTTCAAGAGGTCCAGTTTCACCATTTTACATAAAACCAGAAATTGTAGCTCCTGGCGCATACATCAATACCACCCAAAACAATGCAGGGTATAATTTTACAAGTGGAACAAGTTATGCTGCACCTCATGTCAGCGGAGCTGCTGCACTATTACTTCAAAAAAACCCACAACTGCACCATCATGAAATAAAATCACTACTACTAACAACAGTTGAGCCTGTTTCAGATGCCTACGGTAAAGAATTTTCATTAAATGATGCAGGTGCAGGGAGGCTTGACATTGGAAAAGCATATGGTGCCAAATTAATCATCATGCCACCAAATTTTGTAGTTTATGTGTCACCAGATAATTTAATTGCAGAAAAGCAACTTGAGTTAAAATTGATTGAAGGTACACTGGATAATTTTGATGTCACATTTGAAGGACCAGAATTCATAAAATTTGCATATATTCTTGAAGGAAACAATCTACAAATCAAAATGAGAATGACTGAAGAGAACTTTGGAGACCACGAAGGAAAAATAATTATCAATCACGACGGCACCCGTTATACCATTCCATTTTTGGTACACTATACTCAAGGATCAATTTCCATAATTCAACAAAATCAAAAACTTTCATTTGATATTCATTATCCAGATGAATGGAGTTTTGCAAAAATATCCGTTATCAATAGTAAAGACGGAAGGGTTGACATTACAACCATGATGCCAAACAAAAAAGCAACAATAGACATCTATGAAAATGCAGAGTATTGGGTTGATGCCAAAATAAGAACAAATGGGAACACTACAAGTGCATACAACATGATTGACATTACTACACTTCCAGAAAATATTCAAAGATTAGACATAGATATTCCAATGAAACAGATTGGAATTATTGCAATAATCGTAGCTGCTATAGGAATTTTTGGAGTTATTAAAAGAAGATAATTTATAGAGAAATTTTAGGACCTGCATTAATTATTTCAGGTGAGACATTTTCAAATTTCTTAAAGTTTTCAATAAACATCTGTGCCAGTTTTTTTGCAGATTCCTCATACGAATTTTTATCAGTCCAGGTATTTTTTGGGTCTAATATTTCTGAAGGAACACCATTGACTTCAGTTGGAATATCTAAATTGAATAAATCATCATGACGATATTTCACAACATCTAGCGCACCTGAAAGAGCTGCTGTGACCATAGCACGGCTGTACTTGATCTTTATTCTGTTTCCGATTCCATATGGGCCACCGGACCATCCAGTGTTTACAAGATAAACCACAGTATTGTGTTGGTTGATTTTTTCTCCAAGTAATTTGGCATAATCTGAGGCAGGTCTAGGCATGAATGGCGCCCCAAAACACTCTGAAAAAACGGATTTTGGCTCTTTGATACCACGTTCTGTTCCAGCCAATTTACTGGTATAACCAGACATGAAATGGAACATCGCTCCTTCTTTTGTTAATCTAGAAACAGGTGGCAAAACACCTAATGCATCAGCTGTCAAAAATATAATTACTTTTGGATTTCCACCAACACTTGGAATTACAGCACCTGGAATGAAATCCAAAGGATATGCAACTCGAGTGTTTTCAGTTAAGGCAGGATCATCATAATCAGGAATATTGTTTTTTAGCACTACATTTTCTAAAACAGCACCTGGTTTGATTGCATTCCAAATTTCAGGTTCTGCTTCCTGACTAAGATTGATACACTTTGCATAGCATCCACCCTCAAAGTTGAATGTTCCATTGTCAGACCAACCATGTTCATCATCTCCAATTAGTTTTCTATTTGGGTCTGCAGAAAGAGTAGTCTTACCAGTACCAGACAATCCAAAGAATAATGCAGTGTCTCCTTTTTCTCCAATATTTGCAGAACAGTGCATTGGGAAAATATTACGTTCGGGTAGAAGAAAATTCATTACGCTAAACAATGACTTTTTGATTTCACCAGCATATTCTGTTCCTCCAATCAAAACAATTTTTCTTGTCAAATCAATTATGATAAACACCTCTGTTCTAGTTCCATCAATCTCTGGATTTGCTACAAAGTCGTTAATACATAAAATTGTAAATTCAGGTTCATGATTTTCTAATTCTTCCTTTGTGGGTCGGATGAACAAATTCCTTGAGAACATGCTTTGCCAAACATGATCATTAATTACTCTAATTGACAAGCGGGCATCAGGGTCAGCTCCAACAAAACCATCAAAAACATAAAGTTCTTTGTTCTCAACAAAGTTTTTCATTTTCTCTAAAAGTTTCTCAAATTTATCAGTGGGAAATTGGTGGTTGATTTTTCCCCAATCGATGGTATCACGTGTTTTATCATCAAATACAATAAATCGGTCATCAGGTGATCTGCCAGTAAATTTTCCAGTATTGACTGAAAGTGAACCTGTAGAATTTACAATTCCCTCTTTTCTTGCAACTGCTAGTTTAACTAATTCCTCAACACTGATGTTTCTGTGCACTTTGGAAGGTTTAATTCCAAATGCAGTTAGTTGTGAGGAAAATTTGTCAGTAACTGCAGTACCTACTACTTGGGTCAGAGGATTTGGCCTCCAAAAATTATTTTATCAATCCCAGGCTGGTTCATGAGATATCGATCCGCACAAGGTTTCCTTATTATCTTTTTCCTATATGGAATTATTTTTTGTCTAGGAACGTATTTATTCCAAAATTCAAGACTCAAATTGATGCCTATTAACAAAGACAAGATTGCAAAGAGACATGAAGTAAAAGAACACAATCCAGACTTTGTTAGACCAGAAAGTTGGCGTTATGTTAGACTTCAGACGAATTGGAGAAAACCAAAAGGCATAGATCATCATCAGAGAAAACAAAAAAGTAGAGGCCGTCCAGGACTGGTCAAAGTAGGATACGGAGGACCAAAAGAAGCAAGAGGATTACATCCATCAGGATATACAGATAATTTAGTTTTCAATTTATCAGATTTAGAAAAACTAGATCCAAAAAAAGACGGAGTTAGATTTGGACACAGTGTCGGTACTAGAAAAAGAAAGGAAATCATTGTAAAAGCAATTGAAAATAAATTCAAAATTTTCAATGCGAGAGTGAGTGCAAGTGGTAGTAAATCTTAACGCAAAGAAAAGACTCGCATCAAGAGTCACAGGTGTTGGAATTCACAGAATTAAATTTGATTCTGATCATCTAGACGATATTGCAGATGCAATTACTAGAGAAAACATTAGAAGTCTAATTACTGCAAATACAATCAAAATCAAACCATTTGTAGGCACATCTAGAGGAAGAGCACAATTCAAGAAAGATCAGAGAAACAAGAGAGGTACAACCCAAGGATCAAAACAGGGTAGAAAAGGTGCAAGAGTTGGTAAAAAAGAAGTTTATGTCGCTAAAGTTCGTTCATTAAGAAGATTGTTAAAGATTGCAAAAGACAGAAAGGATTTGACCAATCTAGAATTCTGGGCACTCTACAAGAAAGTCGGTGGTAATACTGTAAGAAACAAAGCACACCTTAGACTTTTGATGGATGAAATCAGAGAAAAGAGAAAAAACTAGAATCTATAAACAGTATTATCTAAATCCATAATTTTACCGTTTTTAATCTTAATGCCTTCGTCATTGAGCATTTTTATTTTGATGTGCTCCCCATATGCATAACCACCGATTTTGCCTGTAGACATTACAACTCTATGACATGGAATTATCAGAGGGTAAGGATTTTTGTTCATAATTTTTCCGACAATTCTTTGTCCATTTTTTAATCCAACGGCTTTAGCTAATTCACCATAAGTCGTGATTTGACCTTTAGGCACTTCAAGTAATTTTTTGTAAATCTTTCGTTCGAGATTCAAAGTTTGATTACCTCAAGATCGGTTGATTTAAGAAAGTCAAGTACTTTTTGCTTATCAGATCCCAACCCTCTCCAATCTAAAAGAGCAGCAGTTGCCATTTTGTTTTGTGAGAGAATATGAGAGAACAATTCTCCATCAAGATTCTCTAATGCATGTTTTGGAATTACTGTTCCAAGGGCATATTTTCCATCAAGTAATTCATTAGTAAACTTTGAAGGATAGTGAGTTCCGCCAAAACATATTGCTACAGGATTTTCTTGGATTATTTGTGAAAGGACCTGATGAACTAAAGAAGATACAGAGTTGCATAAGAATTCATCATTCCATTGTTTTTCCGTAGTTCCTATCTCTATGAATATTGATGGCTTTTTCAATGCAGTTGGACCGTGGTGAGTTGCCTCTATAGTAATTTGAAATTCTGAAAACTTTGATTGATTTTTCTTTAATGTTTGAAGATATGCTTTTTGAAGATCAGGATGAGGGATTGCCACTTGCCTGTCATTTCCCCCAAACTTGGCTTCAGAGAAATTTCCAGTGCTGTGACACGTCAAAGCCAATTGACCAGACTCTGCAGCATGTTTTGACAAAAATACAAACCCATCATAATCATATTTTTCATCTAGCCAATCAGCTGAAATAGCAGGAGTTGGGATAATTACCAAGTCATAATATTTTCCACGGAAAACATCACCGTCTTTGGTCATTTCTTTTGAAAGAAATTTTGCCATGTTATGACCTGCAGGGTCATCCTGATACGCAACTAACAGTTCCATGAGATAAGAGATATAAGGACACCTTATTAATTTCCAGCAATGAACCCTAGACAGACTTTGAAAAACATGGTAAATACCATGAAAATGGCTAAAAAACCAGACAAAGACGAGTATCAACAGCACCTCAGATTAGTTTTGATGGGGATTTTAGGAGTTGGAGCTATTGGTTTTACCATACAGTTTGTCTTTTCTGTAATTACATTTGGAAGGTAAAATTGTCTGAAGAAATAAAATCACATTTGTTTGCAATCAGAACCACAGGAGGACAAGAGAAAGTTGTAATGAGATTATTAGAGGCAAAAGCTAAAGCTAATCAGATTAACATTCAATCAGTTCTGCTAGTAGATAATCTAAAGGGATATGTTGTAATTGAGGCAATCAACCCAAGTGATGCATACATGGCAGTTGAAGGAGTCAGACACATTAGAGGTCAATTAAGAGGAGAATTAGAATTCAAAGATATCGAAGGATATCTGATCAAGAAATCAACAGTTTCACAATTAGCAGTAGATAATATAGTAGAAATTACAGGCGGTCCATTCAAGGGAATGAAAGCAACAATCACAAGAATTGATGTGGATAAAGAAGAGGCAACAGTAGTTTTGTTAGATGCATCATATCAATTACCTGTAACTGTAGACGCAAACTACCTAAAACTTTCAAGTGAGGCTTAGGAAGGATTAAATTTTCAATTTGAGTTTGATTTAACATGGGAGAGCAAAAAGTATCATCACTGGTAACAGGTGGAGGAGCGTCCGCAGGCCCGCCATTAGGCCCAGCATTAGGACCATTAGGAGTTAACATCATGGAAGTTATCCAGGCAATTAATGACAAAACAAAAGACTTTGAAGGAATGAAAGTTCCAGTTACCGTTATCGTTAATACTGATACAAAAAAATACGATATTGAAATTGGCATTCCATCA
>CAZBBN010000021.1:0-11028 GCA_964490195.1 uncultured Nitrosopumilaceae archaeon | reverse complement strand
GGAGTTCAGACGTGTGATCTTCCGATCTATCAGAAAGGATATCTATCAAAAATAACAGATCTAATGATTTGGGAACTTCAAAAGTTTAGACAATTACCAATTATTTTATTTTAATTGTGATCTCTTCACCATTTCCAATATTTGATGTAATGGTTTGGAGATGTGGATTAGTTTTCAAATATTTTGAAATTTTTTTCATATCTTTTCTATATTTTTCAGGATATAACATATTGTCTGTGACTATGATGCCTTCAAAAGAAACCATTGGCAATATTAAATCAAAATATTCAATAATCCTTTCCTTATCTGCATCAATTAAAACAAAATCAAAAAAATTTCTATATTTTTCTTGCTTACCTAATTCATTTAGGATGTCTATTGCCATTCCTTTTTTAACAAGTATTGTGTCTTGAATCCCTGCCTTTAGAAAATTTTCTTTGGCTCTCTTTATTTTGGTCGGATTTTTCTCTACTGTTATGATTTTTCCTGATTGCTCTAAAATTGCTTCAGCACACCATATTGTAGAATAGCCTACAGATGTGCCTATCTCCAGCATGTTTTTTGCTTTTTTTAGGCGTAAAATCATGTTTAGTAATTCCCCTGTTTCTTTTGTAATTGCAAGCATTCTATTTTCTGGCAAAATATTGACTTTTCTTGATTTTTCAAGTGATGATTGTAATTCTAACTCATCAAGCACATTGAGAATAATTTTCCTCATATATCGACATATTTTCAAATGAATTTAACTATAATTTTGATAATTCATACTTTTGAATCATTTTGATAGCTTATATTTAGTAAAAAAAATTTTAAAATTACATGGTGTCAGCAAAAAAACCTAATCTTTTAGATGTTGTTAAGAAAATTCTTAATTTGGATTCAAAAATGAGATTTGCAGCTATTATCGATCCAAAGGGTAACATCAGAGAGGCAATTATGAAAACAGGAAAAACTAGTCTTAAAAATCAGAAAGAGGAAGAACATTTCTGCAAACAAGTTGCACAAAGAAGATCAATGAGAAAAGAATTTGATCGTTCTCTTGGTAAAGTCCGATATGTTCATGTTGAAAGAGAAAAAGTATCTCAAATGGTTATTTACACAAAAAGAAATATTGTGTATTTTACAATGGAACCTGAAATGCCAATTGACACAAAAATTAGATTAATTACACGCATAAAGAAAATCACTGCTGACCTTTAGCATAATACACTTCTCTCTAAAAACATGACGTTTCACAAATATCTCGGAGATTCTAAAATGTTTGAATATGATAAACATTACAAAGAATGTCAACAACTAAACAAACCATTCATCAAGGCAAGAAAAAACCCTACTCATGGAAAATACTATGTTCAAATTGATTTGATCACCTGCAATTATGTGTTGACAAAAAATGAAAAAGAAGAAATCACAAAACTGTTTAAAAAAGAAATGAGTTCGAAAAAATCATTATCTAATTTTCAAAATTTTAGCATTGATGATGAATTATCTTGGTTTGATGGCGTGTCTAGCGAACATGTGGATGATTTTTGTAACTATCTTTATGATTTAACACAAAAATATCCTGATTAAAATCTAATCAAATTTTTTAAAATTTTGTCCACAACCTGAACTTCCTGTCTTCTTTCTTTAATAGTAGTCTCATTCCATTTTTTTGCAAATTCTGATTGTTTATCTAATTTTTCTAATTCTTCGATGTATTTTATTAGGTGTATTTTGTAGTCTTGGAGTAAGTCTAAGTGTTTGTTGTGATTTTTTTCAGTTGGTGTTGCCATCCCATTCCTCTTCTTTGATCTCTGGGAACATCTCTTTTATTCGCTTTCTGTCTTTTTCCATTGCATCAATCCTATTATTCAGATACTCTTTGATGGCTACCTCTTTTTCTTGTTCTTTTTCTTTTTGAATATTTGAAATGACTTTAGTTAATGATTTGTAATATGCTATGTGATTTTTCTTTGACTCATCTGATCGGTCTTCTTTTTTTATATCCATGAAAAATCAATGATTTGATTGAAAATAAGTATTTGATCCTCAGATTTACGTTTACACTAATATTGAATTTGAATTATTCAACAATATGAAAATTTTAGTTGATGAAAATTTGGATGGTATGGATGAACGACTAAAAAATTTGGGCTATGATGCTCAAAGTGTACGAAAACTACAGACTACGGGGAAAAAACTAGGCTCTGATTACTCAATAATTAACTATGCTCGTGAAAATGAAATGATCATAGTTACAAAAGATACCGAATTTCGTAAGGCAAGCAAAGAAAATAATTTTCCATTGATTCTACTTGATGATGAAGAGATTCTCAAAGTAATTGTAGAAAAACTAAAAAATTTTAGTTAACATTGTTTGAATCCATTTGTGATATTCTCAAGTTTGCAAGAATCTCATTTAGAAAATCATCCTCTGGTTGATGTGCGATATCATCCATAATTATTTTCCAACAATCCTCAATCTTCCTGTTTACTTGTGAGAACATTTTATCTTTTTTAAATGCTGGATAGTATGATAGTAACTTCATTATTCCATCAGTTGATTGTACAATATGTATTAAGTGGATGATGGCCCTTAACCGTTCATGAAATGAAAATTTCTCTTCATTACTTATGATGTTAAATTTTTTTATTTCCTCAAAAACTGTTTCAATTTCTTTATGTAAATTTTTCAATTGATTGTTTACTGATTCGTAGAGATTTATCAATTCATATTCTATGTGTGATCTGTTGTGAACTTTTTTCTCTATCTCTCCTGCTTCCACTAGTGCACTAATTTCTCTGTATACCATTTTCTCATTACCCATTTTCTCAATCACTCTCTTAGCAAGTTCTGTACCTCTAATTTTCCCATTTTCATTGAGAATCCTAATTATTTCTGTTCTTATAATCTGTGAATCTTTATCCATAATTTCTCCCAGGATTATTTTTGATATTTTCCTAGTACCCAGTCTTCTCCATTCTCATTAATCTCTCTTACTAACAATTCCAAAATTTCTATCCCCTTTTTGATTGGTTCTTTTTCTATATTCTTTAATTCTAAATTTTTTTTAAGTATATTTTTTTCATTATTTATGAAACTCAATAAACTAACATTTTTGCCCATGTTGAGATTGATGAAAAAATCCACATATTCTGATGGTGATTTAATTCCCATGTTTTCTGATTTTTTTTCTAGTATTTGTTTGAAACCCGCAAAACTAAGTTTATTTAGAATTTTTGTATCTAAGTAACATGGATAGTTGTGATAGACACGTTCGTGCTTATAAAAATGGAAAAACATTTGATCAATGCAAAGAAATTGCAGAATCTCTGAATCCTGACTTTAAAAAATACATTGAAGAAAATGGACGAGTGTTGTGGACTGAAATATTAGAAAAAGTAGATCATGATGAACTACTTTACAAACTTACACTAAAATTCCTAAGACGGGACGGCTATGATATTGGTAATCATAAAATTCCTGAAGTCAAGAAATTCATTTCTTAGGATCTATTTTACAACTACCATCTGAATTTTGTAATTTTTTTGCCATTACATATGGTGTGATTATTAAAACTGGAATTGAAATCGCTATGAAAAATGTCTGCATTTGAGCTAATGCGATAGATAACGCAATTCCACTTGCCGTTCCAATAAATATTGATAAAAATGTTCCAGCACATGTTGGACATGCTATGAATAATCCTGTTGCAGCTCCTATGGTGCTTACTCCTCTACCTTTCTTTGATATGCTATATGCACTAACAGCGATTGCTCCATTCAATCCAACCAAATATGACACAACCACTTGTAAAACTAAATTTACTGGTATAATTTGCAATCCTACATGTTCTGTCAAATACACTATAATTTTTGGCATGTATCCTGGTCCATCACAGCATGGTGCAATAAATCCTGATGGAATTGTTGCGCCATAATGAATTGCAAAATTAACTTCCGGTTGATACACCAGAGTTCCAGAAACTAGTGAAAAAAATATTCCATATCCAATAAATATGACCACAAAAATTTTACGCGATTTTGAATTCCATGTAGTTAATGCAATTATTGTAGACAGATCTTTTTGATTTGCTTCTACTTTTCCTTTATGATACCGATACAATCCAAAAGCAATGGCCCCAAATGCTGCAACTAATGTTATGTAAAATCCATACGCTATTCTTTGTATTGAATCCATTGCACTGGGAGTGAGCAATTCTGAATCTTGGTATCTTGAATATAACAAAAATAGTATGGCTATCGTCACAAATCCCACTATGATTAGTTTTTTACCTTTACTCACACTTTTTTCTAACTGCTCATCCATTATCTCTTGCCTAATTTAATGAAATTAAATCCTATCCAATTTGGTCTCTTGTTTCATCTTTGATTGACAGGCAATTAACGCACTCAGATCAAAATCCGATTTGAATTAATCCAATTTTTGATTGTTTAGAATAGTTCTAAACACTGAGAAATAAGGCCCTATAATCTTCTAAAAAATGATTTTTCAACTAAGTTTAGGTACAAATATGTAAATTATTGCAATAATCTCCAATCTGCCAAATATCATCAAAAATCCGAGGACAATTTTTGTTGCAGGATCTGTATCTAAATCAATTACTCCTGCAGATAATCCACCTGTAGTGATCACTCCGGCGGATTCGAAAAATGCATCTTGATATGACACTTGTTCACTTTCTGCAAGATGCAATCCTGTAATTGCAGAAATTATTGGAAATAATGCTAATATGATTAAAGTAGATATGATCTCTTTTTTTGTCTCATCTGTTAGGCTTGCTCTTTTTACTTTGTTTAGAAAAGATCCAATACGTCTTAAATGTAATAATCTGAAAACTTTCAAGCCTCCTGCAGTTGAAAATCCACATCCTCCAATAAACATCAGAATTATCAATATGGTATGTGCTCCTCCATTAAAACCTGCAAGACTTTCTTGTTGAAGTCCTGCAGTGGTACTAGCAGAAATAGAGTAAAATGCACTTTCTAATGGCTCCAATCCGCTTATCAATACAAATAAAATAGTACCACTACCTAAAATTGTAAAATATGTTAGAACCTCTTTTCCAAGTTTTGGAGACAAGAATTTTTTTCTAACAAATGCATAGTGAAATGTAAATGGTAATGCTCCTAGTATCATTCCGCCCATTATGATTAATTGTTCCTGCCAAATTAATTCATCAAGAATTGTGGATGTTGGTACAAATCCTCCTGTTGCAAGCGTACTCATTGCCAATGAAAAATTATCAATAATATTCCTTTCTCCAAATACATACAGTAATGTTGCAACAATGACTATGTAAATTGAAAAAATGACTGTGATAGTAAGAAAGAGTTCTTTCATGTGAAGTGTCCTGCCTGAAATAAAACCACGCATTGATTGTAATTTTGACTCTGGATAAAATGCAGTAATTACCAAATAGATGAAACTCATTCCTCCCACTAGTTGTGTATAACTACGGAAAAATGTGAAACTCTGAGAAAGGTTTTCTGGTTCTTGAAACAATGATATCCCACCAGTTGTAAATCCTGCTGCACTTGAAAAGAAAGCATTTGAAAATGCCTCAATATTAGTTTCGTGACTTGGCAATACATACAGATATGGAATTGTACCAAACAAAGTTAGTAGGAATAGGCTGGAAAATACTAGAATTGATGCCTGCTGAAGATTAAGGCTTGATTTTTCTCCATAAGAATTCAGAAAGAACCCTGTAACAAGTAAAAGAACTGTAGTAAGATAAATCCCCGTAGCAATCACTGTGTCTTCTAAAACTGTGGCAAGAATGGCTGGTACCAGCAATAAAACTCCTGCAAACTGTAAAACAAAACCCAGATTCCCAAGAATTGCTTTTATCGGTGGACTCAATAAACGAGGAGGTGTTGCAGTGGCATCTCGAATTACATTTGCAATAGTTGTCTGAAAGATCATACCAACTACTTGATTTTTCTTTGAGAGTACCGGCAACTTTCTAATATCGTTATCTCTCATTTTATGCAGTGCATCTTGTAATGTTGATTTTTCATTTATTGTAATCAAAGGTGCTGTCATAATGTCTTTTAATCGTGTAGCTTCGGCGTAAACTGTAACATCACTAACTTTTCTTAGAATGTCTTCATCTGTTACAATTCCTACAGGAAGATTATTTTCATCAGTAACAATAATGTCGTCTGTTTCATAGTGACGCAACATTCTAGCTGCTTCTCTAGTTTGAGTGTTCATGCTGAGTATGAGCACATCCTTGTCCATGTATTTTGTGACATACTTACTTAGAACATATGATACTGCACGTTCTGGATTTGTTGACATTAAGCTATCCAGCGCTATTGATTTTAAATAATTTGGGGTTACGCACAAATTTTTATGGTATAAAACAGGTTTACACGTACTCTGAATTTTGATCTAAAAAATTTGCTATCTTTATAAGCTCTTAACCTGTAATTGATGCGTAATATAATGGAAATTGATCAAGCACAAGAGCCTGATTATGAATCTGTAAAAATTGACTATGTTGGGTTCGTAGACCCATATGCAGTTGAAGGTATGGTTGTTCTAAAATCTGATAGTGGAAAAGAATTTCATATGAGGGCATTTTCTGGTGAAGTTGCTAAACATATTTCGAGTTTTAGTGATACTGATGGAGAATCTGCACCCTCTATCTATAAGATGATTGAGGAGATTTGTGAAGAAAATGAATTGATTTTAGTTAAAGTCAAAATCTATGAAAGTGGCGAGGTTTTACGCGCAAATCTGTATTTTACAGGCAAAAAAGATCTAGTACTGCGAAATTATCGAGCTTCAGACGCAATGGCATTGGGCGCATTTTATAATATCCCTATACTTGTTAGAAAAAATCTCCTAAAAGAAAGCATGGAAGCATAGGTTCTGTAATTCTCTTATAATTAGAATAGTTTTATTCATGATGTGTCTGTAAAATCATGTGAATGAACAAGAGCAATTAATGGATAATTTACTAAATGTGGACCTTGAAATCATAGATGTTGTAAGGGAACTTCATCAAGAAAATTGGGTTTCTGACTCACTAAAGGCTCAAGTTGGAGATTTACTTAAAATCCGTGACGAAATGGTACAAAAGTTAATGTCTGCCCGAAGTGATGATCATCAATGCGATTGCGGCCATGCTCATTCTCATGAATAATTAATTTTCTTCAAAAAAATTCTCTGGAAACATTTTATTTATTTTTGATAATTCTGACTGATAACTTTGAATTTTTAATTTTATTTCCTCTATTTGGTCTTCTTGTGCATTTTCTTTTCTTTTTTCCAATATTTTGATTTGATTTGATAATGTTTTATACATTATAGAGTATTCTGGAAATTTTTCAGGTAGTTCTACCATTAGATAAATTAAATACGCCTCTCACTAATACTGGTTATGAAAATTCTGGCGCTCTCATTATTTGCGATGATCTTTGGATTAGGTACTGCATTTGCAGATCCAGTATCGACTGAAGCGTCTTCTCAAATTAAAACTCATTTTGTTGATGAACAAATTATGATTGTGGCTGATATTTCAAACAATCAAGAAGTTCAACAAAATTTTGCATATATTACACAAGTAAGTAATAACAATAATGTTGTAATTTCATTATCTTGGTTAACGGGGTCTTTGTCTCCTAAACAATCATTTTCTCCTGCACAATCTTGGATTCCTACTGAATCTGGTACCTATCGTATCCAAGTTTTTGTTTGGGAAAGCATTGATAATCCCGAAGCATTATCTCCCCCATTATCTATGACTGTCAATGTTGTTGATATGCAATCTTGATTTTATTCTAAAATGCTTCATAATTCGGCAAACTCATCATCTATCAGTTATAGCTTAGTTTGTTGGTTAATCATCAGCAATTTTTCTTGTAATTTCTATGGTATATTATTATCCAATCTAAAAAATCCGAACCTTTTTGATGTGATTCGATGAGTTAATCATATGGTTAATTTTGAAAAAATTTACCAAAGAGTCGCATTACAAGTAATTCAAAGATGTCATGGGGCAATCAAAATTACCAAACATGGAAAAATCATCGAAGTTTATGATACCACGCGTCATATTTGGAGTCATGGCTTAGCAGGGCTTATAATTAAAGAGGAATGTCGGAATGCAAATCTAAAAGAATGGGAATTTGCAAATGTTCGAAATTATGTTATTCGAGAATTGCTTGGAAAATCAAAAAACTAGTAGCCTACTTTTCTAATCAAATGAGGTTCTTTTAACATGATTATGTCATCTTTAGTTGATGATAATTCCACTTTTCTTAAATTGTGATTTGTTATTACAATTAATGCTTCACATCTAGAGCATAAGATTGTCTTCCCATTGGATCTTTCCTCTCTAACAATACCTTTTTCAAGTCTATCTTCTTTTTGACAAGTTGGACAAAGTTTTGGTTCTTTTAATATTGTGATTATTTCTTTTATGAAAATAGTTTTTCCCATGTTCTATTATTGATAAATGACCAGAAAAGAGTTTGTATTGTTAATTGGCATCAGCAATTCCATTTTGAATGTCAAACCGCTTTAATCATTCAAAATTAGAACGAATGGTATTCAGTATATTCCCAATCTAACCAATTAACAATGTTGTAAAGTTTTTACTAAAAATATATTTTTGTACTTTTTCAAGATATTTTTCTAAAACATCATTTTACTGCTTTTGAATAATTATGTACTGTGGCATCCTCTTTGATCTTCTTTGCTTAAATTACTCATTTTTTTGTCTAGATGATCTCCCATCATTATTGTCACTCTTTTTTGCATATCTTTTCTGATAAATTATAATATTTGAAACAAGTTGAAATTTTTCTAGTGACTACATCTTTGTTTACTCAACATGACAATTTTCATGCCTAGTTAGAATTTACAATATTTTATTACTTTTATTCAAAAAAATCATGATAAATGTTAAATAGTTCTTTGTCTTATACTAATTGATGTCGTTAGTTGTAAAATCTGGCGATTAAACTGCGCTGCCCCGCAGAACGAAAAAAGGCAATCAAGCGTTTAGACGTTTGACCACGAGAGGGAATCTCTCAGAGTTCTGCAGTAGGGGTTTGCGCCTTTAATTTTTCTTTAATTCTGTTTTCATAATTTTCATTTTTAAAAAACTAGTCTGAATTTTTTGAAATTAATTTGAATTTTTTTAACTTTGAATGGTAAAAATGAAAAGACTATGTCACTATCTCGTCTAGTCTATCTTCTTCTTGAGCTCGTTTTATCTCCATTGCAATCCTTCTGCCAACTCCAAATGTTGTTCCATATTGATATTTTGTATATGGACTAGTTGTGGCAACAATTGGATTTCCAGGAACACGTAAAGATACATCATATACCACCAATTCTAAATCTTTTGTAATTACACTTTGAAGTGAAAATGGTCCAATTATCCCTGGGGCATATTCTCTTTTTACAGCTGCCACGAATTTGTCTCCCATCTTAATTACTTTTTCAAGTAATGATTCTCTTATGCTTGCTGGAGTATGACCAACTTCAATGTTTTGTAAATCTACATCAATGTCTAGTTGCTGTTTTGCAGGAAGTGCATTGTAATCATGAATGTTAGTTTGTAATCTTCGTTCAATTCCGATAAAATCAACTTGGTCTGAAATTGGTGTATGAAAGAAATTAAAATTCATGTACGTCCCAATTGCTAATTCCTCAATGCTTGATTTCTCAAGATCTTTTCTTGAGATTACTCCTTGTTTAATTTTTGCTTCAGATTTTTCTACAAAATCTTTGTAAGATGAAACTGTGAAGAATGCTCTTTCTATAGGCCTATTTTTTTCTTGAACTTTCACTATGCATGGCCTGTTAATTTTTTTTGGGTCTTTGAATAATTTGGGATATTTTATTCTGGCTTTTTTTAATAGATAATACTGCCCCTTTTTTGCAGTCCTTTCTTCTGCCTGGAATAATTTCCTATTCCCAAAAATAGGTACTTTGAACAAATTTTCTATTGTTTTGTAACCCAGGTAAACAGTAAGTGATCTATGTGGAATGATAATTGTGTTTGAATCCCGTAACATTTTCTGATTTCTGGCTGAAGCCATGTCTTTGAATTTATCTAAAATAATTATTTCATCTGCAATCCTGCCAAATTTTTGATAAGGCCCTTCTCTACCTTTCTGGCAGAACACTTTGGTCTGAAAATCTTCATCTTTTGCCCCATCCATCACTTCTAATGCAGAATGGCTTCCTAAGACTCCTATTTTGACATCTGAGTAGTTATTTACTATTTTCTTAATCTCAGAACTTTTAATCACATTATGCCTAGATGTGGGGAGGTAATATAGCTAATTTTCAAGATCGGACAAAATCACAAGATTTTTGCCAAACTGATGTCTTATTTTCGCTATGTTATATCAATTTGAACTCCAAATGGCAGGCGTTATCTTACTTACTGCAATGGCTGTTGGTGGAATTTCATTATGGCTTAAACGAAGAAAAATGAAAAAGGAATTACAGAAATCTGACGAATCCGATAGTGCACAAAATATCTAGTGTTGATCAACACTGCCTATCTAATACATAAAATACTGCACTTTAGAAGATACTTTATTGAAATTAGTTATTGGAATTACTGGTAGTACTGGTGTTATCTATGGAATAAGAATGCTGGAAACCCTCAAGAAATTAAACATAGAAACTCATCTGATTATGTCAGAGTGGGCTGAAAAATGCATTTCGATGGAAACTGAACATTCTCTGGATTATGTAAAATCCCTTGCGTCTAGTATTTCTGATGAAAAAAATATGGCATCAAGTGTTTCCAGTGGAACACATAAAGTTGATGGTATGATTGTAGCCCCATGCAGTATGAAGACTTTGGCTGCAATTGCAAATGGATATGATGATACATTAATTGCAAGAGCTGCTGGTGTCACAATAAAAGAATCTAGAAAATTAATTTTAATGGTAAGAGAGACTCCTTTGTCTGCAATACATTTAGAAAATATGTTGAAACTTTCTAGATTGGGAATTGTTATTTTACCTCCTGAAACTGAATTTTA
>CAZBBN010000020.1:0-11584 GCA_964490195.1 uncultured Nitrosopumilaceae archaeon | reverse complement strand
GGTCAGAACATTCTGTCTGAGATGGCAAAGTACATCTAAGTGCTTGATACATACGGATCAAATAATTTAATTTGTTTTGATTCCATTCATTTCTGGCATGTTTATACCCATAGTGACCAAATCTGGTTTTTTACCTTGTATGTTTTTAGAGCCTCTTTATCATTGATTATCCGATAAATCTCTTCAACACCTAAACGTATTTGAAATTTTTTTGAGTGTTCTCATAAATACTGAATCATCTACTTTGTAATTCAAATTGTTTATAGTGATACTATAATGTGATTTTCATATTATTATACTATATTAGATTTAGCTACATTTTGAGAATGAATATGCTTGATTTTTTTACATAATCTGATGACTCTAAGAATTACAATGGGCTCACGGGGGATTCCCTACCGTTTTGGGATTCAAAATGGATGCAAATGAGTCTAACTAAGAAGATTTAGTATGTGATGCTATTCTTTTTTCACTTGGTTTGTGTTTGCCTGTAACGATATAATTAATAGCATCACTCATGAAAACTGCATGATCCCCAATTCTTTCAAGATAACGTAAGAGTAAAGCTTCAGCTAGTGCACATTTTGTATTATTTGATTCAATTAGTTTTGGCAATCTTTCTTTGTAAATTTTATCAATGAATGCCTCGTCCTCTTGAATTTTTACAGCTTTTCTAACATCCTGTTCAGCAAAAGAAAGAACAGCTTCTTTTATCATGTGTTTTACTTTTTTTGTAATTTCAAGTAGTGATGCATTTGTACATTCAGAAATATCTCCAAACAAATCTCTTACTTGAGTTATATCATAAGCATATCTTCCAAACCTTGAAAATGCGTATGAAATTTCTGTAGACGAACGAATCATTCTAAAATCATCTGCAACTGGTTGATATTTTAGTAACATATCGAAAATCAAATCTTCAACTTCGAAATACTTGTTGCGAATTGAATCAGACAATTCATGCACCTCGTCATTGGTATTTTTTCCTTCAAGATACGAATCAACAGCTAACGAAACACATTCTATGGCCATATCCCCCATCTCAGACATTATTTGAGACAGTTTTTCAAGTGAAGGATCAATTAGTCTGGCCATTATCCGAATTGCCCCTGTACATATTTTGCAGTCAATTCGTTTTTGGGATCAGTGAATAGTTTCTTTGTCTCTCTAAACTCTACCAAGTCACCCAGATACATGAATCCAGTATAATCTGAAACACGTACTGCCTGTTGCATGTTATGTGTAACTATAATGATGGTGAATTCTTTTTTTAGTTCAGTAATTGTTTCTTCAATCTTTTGTGTTGCAATAGGGTCTAATGCTGATGCAGGCTCATCCATTAAGAGAACTTCGGGCTGGATGGCAAGAGCTCTTGCAATGCATAGTCGTTGTTGTTGACCTCCAGACAGTTCTACGGCTGGTTTTTTGAGATCATTTTTTACCTCATCCCACAGATAAGCCATTTTTAGAGTGTCTTCCACAATTTCATTGAGAATTTTCTTGTCCTTTACTCCATTGAGTCTAAGTCCTGCTGTAACATTATCGTAAATTGACATTGTTGGAAAAGGATTTGGTTTTTGAAATACCATTCCAACTTTTCTTCTATGATAAATTGGATCAATGTCTTTTGAATAAAGATCAATTCCATCAATCATCACTTTTCCTTCAACTTTGGCGTTCTTTGTCATATCATGCATTCTGTTAAGACATCGAAGAAACGTAGTCTTGCCACATCCTGATGGTCCAATTAGAGCAGTTACCGATTTTTCTTTGAACTTCATTGTAACATCCTTGACTGCCACCGTACCACCGTAAGAGATAGTAACATTTTCAGCTATCATTTTGAATTTTTCTTCCTCAAGTGGAATATTTGGTGTTGAAGAAATCTGCCTCTCAATGGTGTTAGGTTTTGTAATCATTGCAGTCACTTTGTTCCACCTATTTTTGCTTTGATCATTTTCCCAAATTGATGCGTGCCATTCTTATTTAAAACAAATGTTCTCACTACAATATTGATTGCAAGTATTATCAAAATCAAAACAAGAGCTGCTCCCCATCCCTGAAGTTGAGCACTATCATATGGTAACAATGACAAACGCCAGATTCTCAAGGGTAGTGCATCCATCGGAGTATCAAAGTCGCTGAAGAACAAACTACTTCCAAGAATTGTCATGATTAGCGGTGCAGTTTCACCTCCAATTCTTGCCACAGATAACAACACACCAGTTATCATTCCATTTTTGGCAGCAGAGATTACAATTCTCATCGTTACAACCCATTGTTTAAGACCAAGTGCCATTCCTGCTTCTCGATAAGTTATTGGAACCATTTTGAGTGATTCTTCAGTAGTTCTAGCTACAATTGGGAACATGATGAGTGCAAGTGCAAAGGCTCCAGCCCATACAGAAAAATGTCCTAGAACTAAAACTATGACTAAAAATGCAAAAATTCCAAGTAAAATGGATGGAAACTCCATGAACACGTCATTGAAGAATCGAACAGATTTTGCAAGTTTGCTGTCTCCAAATTCAGACAAAAAGATTCCTGATAAAACACCAATAGGAACGCCAATCATGCTTGCCATGCCAATGACTATCAAAGTTCCTTGAATTGCAGGTCCAATTCCTCCCTCTCCAGAACCAATTGAACCAGGTACTTGAGTAAGAAACTCTATACTAATTGCAGCAATTCCATTTTTGAATACCTCTACTAGAATACTACCGAGAGGAATTATTGCAGTTACAACACAAGAGATTACAATTAATCTAACTATTTTATCAACAAATAATCTTCTTTTGACATTTTGTTTGAAAAGAGTTCTATATTGTTGTCTTTTGGTTACGTGCATCAATTATTTATTGCCCCTTCTTTTACTTTGAGCATTCTTGTGACAAGAATGTGTGCAACTATGTTTATGCAAATAGCAATTCCCAAAAGTATCAATCCCGTTCCAATCAGTGCTGGAAGATGTAATCCTGCAGGTGACGCTTCAACAAATTCATTGGCAATAATACTAGACATTGTTTGACTTGGTTTAAACAAAGAAGATGGGATTGCACTAGCTCCAGTTGCATTGCCAATTAGCATGGTTACTGCCATGGTTTCTCCAACTGCTCTTCCTAGACCTAAAATTGATGCACCAATCAATCCAGTCTTTGAATAAGGAAATATTGCTAGCTTGAACATCTCCCATTTTGTTGCACCCAACATGTATGCTGCTTCTTTTTGTTGTTGTGGAACTGCCTTCATTACTTCACGTGAAACTGCAGAGACTGTGGGAATAATCATGATTGCAAGAATTATGCTTGCAGTGAAAATATCTAATCCAAACGGCGTTCCTGAAAAAAACCAGACACTATCACCAAATGTAGCATGAATTGGTTTTTCAATAAAATCACGAAAATATTCTCTAAAAACATACAGGCCCCAAAGACCGTAAATTACGCTTGGAACTGCAGCTAAAAGTTCAACTAGAAAGCCCAAAGGTGCACCTATTTTTGGTGGAGCGTCAGATACAAACATTGCAATTCCGATGCTAAGGGGGACACCTATTGCCATAGCCAAAGTAGCAGTTGTAAGAGTTCCGAGAACGTAAGGCAGTGCTCCAAAAGATTCTCGTCCTTCAACTGCATTCCAATTAGTTCCTATAACAAATGATAGTCCTTCTTCTTCCCAAATTGGATATGACTCTGAAATTAATTCAAATACCATTAAAACAATAATCACTAAAACAAACGTTCCTGCAATTGTTGCACCAACTTTGAAAATTTTATCGGAATTGATTTTCTGCTTGTATGGCGTAACAATTTTTCTCTCCACACAGTTTCAACATGAATTACGAGTTATCTAAAAAACGAACATAAATTATGTAGAGTATGAGCAGAATTTAGATCTATATAGATTATGTTCAAAAGTGGTATAACAACAAAAGCTCAACTAACAACATAGTTGTAAACCATGTCAGAAGTTAAACAATCAAGACGATTACAATTAACTGGCGGTTCGACGTATACTATCTCATTGCCAAAAACTTGGATTGATGACTTGGAACTAAAAAAAAATTCCAATATCACTCTAGTAAAAAATCGTAATGATTCAATTACATTATTTCAAGAAGAACATAGTAAAAAAACAAATGCCGTTGCATTAATTGGAAAAAATGATTCAAAAGAATCCATAAGGAGAAAGATCATTGCAATGTATCTTTCAGGTTACAAAACTATTGAAATTAAAACAAAGGGGATGGAAATTCCCAGTTCACATAGAGGAGCCATTAGAGATTTAGTAAGGACTACACTCATGGGAACTGAAATCATAGAGGCAAGTTCAGAGAAAATAGTTTTACAAGTTTTAACACAACTTGCACAATTATCCTTTAGTGTTGCATTAAAGAGAATGTACATCACTGCCACAAACATGCATCAAGATGCTATTGAGGCATTAAAGGAATCAAATTCAGAATCAGCCGAAGAAGTTCTCAAAATGGATGATGAGGTAGACAGATTCAGCCTCTATTTATTGAGAAATCTAAATTTAGCATTAGAAAATGTGCAGGTTTTACTTGATTCTGGCCTCGAAAAACCCTCAGATTGTCTTGGCTACAGAACAATTGTAAAATGTGTCGAAAGAATAGCAGACCATGCAGGTCTTATTGCAAAGAAAGTAAAATACCTAAATTCTCCAATAGATAAAAAAATTCTAAAAGAGATAGAACAAATCAGCAAAGAGTCACTCACTGTTTTTGAGAATTCCATCACTGCTCTCTCCAAAAAAGATTATGGAATGGCAGAAAAAGTTGCATCAAGTGTTTCAAAAGTAATAGAAAAAGAGAAAAAACTAATGAACTCTCTCAAACCCGATAACAATACCGCCATAATCAAATTAATTTTAGAAGACATTAGAAGAACTGCAGAATATTCAAGAGACATATCAGAAATTGTAATAGATGAAACAGTTCAAAGTGTCATAGAAGAATCTTAAAAAAAAATAAAAAAAATTAGACTTTGAGTATACCTTGTTTAATGAGGTACTGCAATCCATTGATATAGTCTTGATCAGTTATCGATCCTTCAGACCACCATTTTGCATTATCTCTAATCCATTTTGGAATTCCCAAATCTGTACTTGCATCTGATTCATAATTCCATAGGGATTCTCCATCATAGGTTACTTTTGATAACCCAACTTTTCCAAGTTCTGTTACTTTGTCAGCAAGTGGAACATACAGTAAACTTGATGAGAATTTTTGGCCATCAGTGATCATCCAATAAATCAAATGGATTACAGCTTTTGCTTGTTCTTTGTTATCAGTTACTGATTTCAGGTCATCATACACTAGCAAGTATGTAAAACTTGCAATAGGGTATGAATCAGAACCTGGTGCATTAACTAATGATACTCCAACCCAACTGTCTTCAGCTGGAGGTAAAGTATCGGCAACACCACTAGAGGCAGCAGATATACTGTCTAAAGATGGTTCAATGAATGCAGATTTTTCAGCATTTTGAACTGATGCAAAACTCATTCCTGTTTGGAATGCATATGCAAGTTCAACATATCCAATAGAGTATTCTGTTGATTTCACAATTGCTGCAACACCTTCATTGCCTGCAGCAGCTAGACCTAATGGCCATGGCACAGATTTTCCTTTACCTATTTGTTCATCCCATGTAGGGCTGATTGTTGTAAGATAATCAGTGAATATGAAAGTGGTTCCAGAACCATCCGATCTGTGTGCTGTAACAATTTCTTTATCAGGAAGATTTAATCCTGGATTTTCTGCAGTGATTGCAGGATCATTCCATTTTGTGATTTCTCCCAAAAAGATTCCAGCAACAGCATCTGCAGTTAACTTTAATCCTTTGTTTGGAACTTCAGGAATGTTATATACAACAACTACACCTCCAATTGATTCAGGGATGTGTAGTGTACCCGGAGCTAACTCTCTTTCTGATTCACTCATAGGTTTATCAGATGCTGCAAAATTTACAGTTTTTTCAATATGTTGTTTAATTCCACCACCACTTCCAATTGATTGGTAATTCAGATTTACGTTGTTGTATACATTGTTGTATTCAACTCTCCACAAATCAATTAGTGGGAATGGAAATGTTGCTCCTGCTCCTGTCAGAGTGAAATCTTGATTTTGATCAGGTGTATCAGGGATTGTTGCTGCGTCTGCATAAAGAGGCGTAATTATTGTCCCAAGTGCAGTTAATAAAATCAGTAACGATGTTTTTGTCTTCATTAATTAGTTTGTTTTGTAAATGTTATTTCCAAATGCTTGGCATAGATTATGTAACTTCCATATACTATATAGAAAATGGATTGCTCAGGTGAAACAACATAAAGATTCACTCACTTATTTGGAAACAAAAAAGATGAAAAACTGAGCCCATAAAGGCTTGAACCTTTCTTGGGGATTATTTGAGATTCACATCATAAAAATAAGAAGTTCATATGGGCCCACGGGGATTTGAACCCCGGATCTTCGCCGTGTAAGGGCGACGTCATAACCGACCTGGACTATGAGCCCAGAAATCTACCTTGTTAAAATCCATTTAAACTTTGAGACATAGGTGAATCTAGAAATTTGATAAAAAAATAAGGATTTCATGAATGTCTGTGATTTTTTTTCTAGTCCCATTGGATTAGGTCATGTAACTCGAGATATTGCAATTGTAGATAATTTTAAAAATATTTCAACAAACTTTGTAACCGGTAGTGGATCTGCCAAAATCCTAAAGAATCTAAATTTTAAAGTTCAAGATGTATATGTTCCTCCTTCATTTATTGTTAAGAATGGAACTCTCAAGAATCCAGCAAAATGGCTTTGGAATTATTATAACTATTATAAAGAATGTAAAAACATTTCTGAGAAAATTCTATTCACTGATAATCCAAATTTAGTTATCAGTGATGAAGATTTTGCATCATTGACTGTAGCACAAACAATGAAAATTCCTACAGTACTAGTAACTGATATCTTAGAGACTCGTTTTACTAAGGGGCTAGCATCATTCATTGAGAAAAAAATGAACAAGTCAATGCAAGAAATAAGCAAAAAATGTGATTTTGTGATTATTCCTGAATATGGAGAAGATTATGACAATATCAAAAGAGTAGGACCGATTGTTAGAACAACAAATTATTCAAGAGATGAACTACGAGAAAAATTCTCATTTGAAGGAAAAATAATTGTTGTATCCATAGGTGGAACTGATGCAGGACTATTTCTAATTGAAAAAGCATTAGAGTCTATTTCAAAAATCAATCAAGACATTAAAATTATTCTAGTATCTGGACCCGCAATCAATAGAAAATTTGAAAATGTCATAAATTTGGGGTTTGTTGATAATTTACATGAACTAATTTTTGCTGCAGATTTATTAATTTCACTAGCTGGAAAATCAACAATAGATGAAGCAAATGCATACGGAACACCTGCAATATTCATTCCAATAAAAGGTCATTTTGAACAGGAAGACAATGCACGAGAAGAAGGATTTGTTTTTGATGATATCAAAAGATTAGATACACTAATTTTAGAAAAACTTGAAGAAAAGAGAAATCAAACAAATCCAGATGGTGCAAAAATTGCATCAAATATTATCAAAAAATTAATCTAATGATCAAATGCTTAATAGAAGGCCACTGAATTTTGATAAAGTACTATGACTAAACTAGTAGTTGCCAAATTTGGAGGAAGTGCCATAGGTCCTGATGGTGCATTAATTCCAAAAATTATTCAGCGTATCAGTAATTTAAAAAAAGATTCTAAAGTAATTGCAGTTTTTTCAGCACCTCTTACTATACACAATGGAAAAAAATGTTCACTTACTGATGTAATTCTAGAACAGGGAAAAAATACAGAGAATGAAAACAGTCCCTCTCTAGAAATTGTAAAATCCACTTATCAGAAAATTCTTGAAATGGTGAATTCTGAAAACAAGGAAAACTGTAAAAATATCATTAATTTGAATCTAGAAAAGACACAAAAAGCACTAGATGAAGCATTAAAGAACAAAGAATTTACTGATGAGGTTCGCTCAAGGGCATTAGCATTCTCTGGTGAGATACTAATGTCTCATGTCATGAACTATGTTCTAAAAAGTAATGGCATAAAATCTGATTCTGTAGATTTTGATGATTGGCCAATAATCACAGACAACAACATAGAGTCTACAAATTTTCTTACATCTAAATCCCGAGAAAACATGGATAGAATTGCACAACTAGTAGATCAAAATGAAGTAGTTACTATGGGGGGATTTATTGGAAAAACAATCGAAAATGTCACAACTACATATGAGCGTGGAGGATCAGATAGGACAGCAGCAGATCTTGGAATATTATTTCACAAAAAATACGACACCATTATAGATTTTGAGAAAGATAGTGCAGTAGTTTCTGCTGATCCAAAAATTGTGGTATCAGATCTTAGTGAAGTTTTCCAATTATCATATAATGAAGCAAGACTAGCAGGAATGTTTGGAATGAAAATTTTAGATCCCATTGCAATAAAAGAAATTGTAGAAAATGGTGTAGACATACCAATAATTATTACAAATATGAATAATCCTGAAAAAATTACTACTATAAAGAGAATATTGGATGAGCAAAAAGGCCACCCAATCAAAATAGTTACAGGAAAAGAAAATTGTGCAATCTTTAGAATTGAAACTAGTTCTGTTCAAAAATTATTAACATCATTAGAAAAAGACAAGCGTTACAGCGAGTTTGTAATATTATCACCATTCACAAAAGATGGAATTGAATTCTCTAGAATTTTATTTTTGGATGGGGATTATGTTAAAAGAAATGAAAAATATTTGTTGGGATTTGATCCTCTTGCAACAATAACATACAACAGAGGAGTGATTACGCTAATTGGAGATGAGATGTGGCGAGTTCAGCAAGTTGCATCAAGGACAAGTGCCAAGATTGGTGATGCAGGATTGAATATCTTGAATATGGATGCACAAGAAGAAACTTCACGAATTATAATTGTTGTAGAAGATACAGATGACAACATAAGAAAGGCTATCAAAGCAATTCATCAAGAAATTTCAAACATTAATTTTATTTAGTGAAAGTGTGGCGTACGGGTTTTTACACCTGTAAGCGCCATCAAGGGTTTGTTCTTGGACCATTATCTAGATTCAGTCCGGGCGTTACCCTAAACACGCGATACTATACCATGCAATTTCTAGTATATAGAGTTGATCTATATAGATAATCTACATACGATTGGATGCGTACCATAATCCAATTCCTACTCCCAATATCAGGTACCACTTTAGATTTTTTTTATTCATGAAAATATTTGCTGAGCCTAAATCTTCATCTTTGTATGTAGTTAAACGAATTTTTCTCATCTCAAATGCTTGACCTACTAATCCTATTACTAAAAGAACAATTGCTACAAAGCCCAGAGTCCACTCCATAGTATCATTTGCTGTTTCTTAGATATTTAGTTTTCAAATTAAGTAGAAACGCGATAAAAAGATAATTCTTTAAATTAGCAGTGTTTTTTTCGACTCCTATGAAAGAGGTTGGTAAAATATGGATGAACGGAAAATTAGTACCATTCAAAGATGCTAAAGTTCATGTACTGACCCATGCCTTACACTATTCAACATCTATCTTTGAAGGAATTCGATGTTATGATACATCTAGTGGTTCGGCAATATTTAGATTACCAGAACACATTGACAGATTCTTCAAATCTGCAAAATTATATTCAATGAAAATGCAATTCACAAAAAAAGAAATTTTAGATGCAATAATCAAAACTGTTAAAGCTAGCGGACTCAAAGAATCATACATTAGACCATTAGCATATTATGGCTATGGGACGATGGGATTAACTCCTACTGAAAATAAAGTAGATGTCTCCATTGCATGTTGGGAATGGAAGATGGGAGAATCAAAAGCAGGTAAATTTTCTGGAGCAAAATGTAAAATGTCAAGCTGGATGAAAATTGATTCTAGATCTCAACCTATGCAAGCAAAAGCAGCATCAAACTATGCAAATGCTGCCCTAGCAAGAATGGAAGCATTAGAGAATGGATATGATGAAGCAATTATGTTAAATTCCTATGGTAAAGTTGCTGAAGGTAGTGCTGAAAACATATTTGTTGTAAAAGATGATGTCATTCAAACACCTCCACTTTCAGCAGGTGGATTAGAAGGAATTACAAGAGATAGCATTATACAAATTATTGAAGAGAATAGTGGGTTTGTAATTGAGCGAGATCTTGAAAGAGATGATCTTTATGCAGCTGATGAAATTTTCATGACAGGTACTGCAGCTGAAGTAAAATCAGTAACTCAGATAGATCAAGTAAAGATAGGAAATGGAAAGATGGGCAATATCACAAAAACACTTCAAAAGTCATTTTCTGACGTTGTCATGGGAAAAGATGAAAGATTCTTGCCATGGTTAACCTTTATCTAATATTCCACGAAGTTTTTTACCGGCGAAAATTATTAAAAATCATGGATTCATGTGCTACTGGTGATACTTTTGAAATATGTTGGTTTTGCAGAAAGGGACGCCACAATGACTGTATGAAAGAAATTCCCACACAAGGAAAATCAGATGGTCCACATGATTGCACTTTTGATACGCAACTAATTCCGTGTAAATGTAAGCACTGAATAATTAGTATCAAATACTGCTTTGTTTGGGTGATTTTATGAGTTACAATAAGGAATTTTGGGACAAATACGCTGATGAAAATGAAGCACGATATAATGAAGCATTTTCAAAATACGCTAAAGATTTAGCCACTTCTTTGCATTGCACAAGTATTCTTGAGGTTGGATGTGGGACTGGAATCGACTTGAGGTTATTTCCAGACACTTTTCAAATTCACGGAGTTGATCTCAATGATAATGCATTGAAGATTGCAAAAGAGAAGATATCCTTTGCAAATTTTAAGAAAGCAACTATAACTGATTTACCTTTTGAAGATTCCTCAATTGATTTTGTTTTTACACATCAACTACTAAATTATTTGGATGATGATACTCTGGAGAAAGGAATTGCAGAAATGTATAGAGTAGCTAGAAAATACATTATGAATTGTGAAAAATTTGAAGAAACAGAAAAACAGATAGATGAAAATCATAAATTTCGAAATGTCTACAAAAGATGGTTAAACTACAATGTACGAATTATAAGCAATGTGGATATGCATGAAGACATAGAACCTGATAAATCTCGATTTACTCTATTAAAGAAATTATAGACTATTTTTTATTTTAGAAACTTCTTCTGATAATCCTTTGGAATCCTTACAGTAAATGTTGTAGGATTATTTTTCACAGAAATTTCACCTAGATGTTGCTCAACAATGTTTTTACAACTAGCTAATCCCAAACCTGTTCCTTTTTGTTTAGTTGTAAATAGAGGATCAAACACTTTATGGAGGTTTTTTTCAGAAATTCCTGGTCCAGAATCAATGAATTCTAAAATTACAAAGTCCCCTTTTTCGTATGTTTTTATCTCAAGTTTTCCTCCATCATGTTGGGGGTACGAATATCCGCATGGCATTGATTACCCCCGCTGGTGATATTG
>CAZBBN010000019.1:0-11731 GCA_964490195.1 uncultured Nitrosopumilaceae archaeon | reverse complement strand
TATAAAAGAAACAACTCATTTAGAATTTGTTGTCAATCAAAGCGAATCACAAATGAATGAAATAACGCAAACTCAGATCAATTTGGGTGATTACAGCAAGCCACAAGAACAAACCAAAGCAGTAGGAATAGGCAAGATTGTAGGCAAAATCATTAACATCAAAAAGACTTTCGAACCAATCGAGGTAAACCATCTCCATATCCACCAAAGGATGCAATAGGAGATGACGGATTGACAGACTACAATGTCATCGATACCGTGGAGACATTTGATGTGAATAATCAAATGATAAGTTCATTTTTTGTAACACCTGCAATAGTTAAGCAGATTCAAAGAGTTCCTAATTACCAGTCAGAATTGTCTGCTGGAAAGGTATTTGGACCATGTAAAATAGGTCAGAAAAAATCTGCAAAGACCAACGCAAGCTATTGGTGTCTTCTTTTCCCTGGAGAAGAAGGCTACTAGTCTTTTTTTTTAACTCATAGATTAGATAGATATTAAATGGTTGTGAAGATAAGGACATATGAAATATAAAGTGATTTGTGCTTAAAAGTAATCCAAGCAGAAAAAACAAAACATCGTGGGCAATATTACATCTAGTTTATAGGACAAAGAGAATAAATCAAAATATTATGATTACATGGAGTTTATTTCTAACATCTACAAATAGACACAAAATAGAATGAGAGTTTGTAATGTCAGGATATCTTGGGAATAAATCAAATATGATTGTTCATCATTTGGCAACTATGATGCCTAATTGTGGAATCTATTATGTAAAAAAAGAAGATAAAATCTACTTCATACCAGATACTATTGAGCAGGCAATAAAAGAAAAATTTACTCCTTGCCAGCACTGCCTCAAATAATATGATGGCACCGTATTTTTAAAATAATGGGAGAGTATTGATGGATGCTAAATGTAAAAATTTAAAAATAGTTTTAAACTTTTCATCAGGTAGTTTTGCACTAAAGAATATAAAGAAAAGTATTTCATATGCCTTTCTTTGAAATAGAATAATTTAATTTTTTAAAATATTCAATAAAAAAGAAAAGAGGGTTACTTCTCAATGTTTAATTCACTATCTAAATCATCCAATTCTTCAACAGACATTAGTGGCTCAACATGAATAACACCGTCTTGTGCTAATGGAATTCTAAATCCATTGTCCGTGTTTTGTATTTTTGCCACAGACCAGTCAAGTATGAAATCTCCTGATTGGTCATAGATTGATGCGTAATGTCCTCTCAGAATAATTCTAAATGGATCACCGCCATCTAATGTTCCAGTTCCATGTAGTCGAAGTTTTCCATCAACTGCTTTGCCTTTCAATTCTAAAGTAGCATGTCTATTTTCGACAGTAATGTCGGCTAGAGATTTCACTTTCCACACTCCATTACCTTGATGAATAGCTTTTCCAGCCATTCCAATTTTAGAATCATAAGCTTGGCCACCTATGATTACCCATCCATCAGTACCGCCTCTGAATTGAACTACATCTTTGTCTACGTGGGATTCAGAGGATACATCTAAAAACGCATCAGTTTTTTTTAGTGAAACGTTGTCAGGTACAAATCCAATGTCTGCGTCTTCTGCAAAAGCATTGATAGTTCCAATTGTTCCAAAAACAATTACTGCAAGCACAGGTAGTGCTAATAACAGTGAATGTTTCATGGTATTTTGTTTCATATGATAAGAAAACTAGAACATTCTACTTAAGGAACAAGTAGAATTTATCAGCAAGAATCCTCTGTGAAAATCATCTGGAGAACGAATTATACAGTTTTTTCACGCAGGCAAATAATAGAGCGTAGGATTAATCCAGATATTCCCAAATTAGAAATTAAAAATTCGGTAGTTCGTTTTAAAGGATTTTCACCTCGAAATCCTTCATCATAAATCATTTCAACAGAGCCTTTGTTAGTTTCAACAAAAGAGGTGATGAGAGAAAAGGTACCCAATTTATCATCAATTCGCTCATTGTAAAGTCGCAATTCAACTTTAGAGATTACAAATTCATCTTGGACAAAGTTCCCAGAGGACATTAAAATTTCAACATCATCAGGGAGTTTGCCTACTCTTTGAGGATTATGTAAATCAATTATTTTCATTTGGTATTATTTTAGATCATTCCTAATTAAGTAATATTTAGGTGCAAAATCAGAATCATCTCAAAGACCTTTCCGCAAGTATTATTTAGAATAAAAAATTATTTTTCAAAGTGGACCCACATAAATTTCACGGTAAAGACATCCCTCACATAAAACTAGACTCAAATATGACAATAGAAGATTTAGTAGATGTCTTTGCAAGTTCAGGATTTAATGGAAGACAGCTTGGTGATGCTGCAAAGCTTTATGCTCAAATGATTGAAGAGAATGCAACAATTTGTCTTACAGTTTCTGGTGCAATGACACCTGTTGGTTTTGGCGGCATAATCAAAACTCTAATTGAGAGAGGATTTGTTGACTGGATTGTAACGACAGGTGCTAATGTATACCATGAAGATCATTTCGCATGGGGGTTACCAGTAAAACAAGGAAGTTTCGATGTGGATGATATGAAATTGTATGAAAATGAAATAGTAAGAATCAGAGATGTATATATCAAATTTCATGAAACATTAGAGGCAGAAGATGAATTAATTCAGAAGATGTTCGGTGATGATTTCCCTGACAAGCCATTTACAACTGCAGAGTTTTGTAATTTAATGGGAAAGATAAGTAAAGAGAAAGCAAAACATCCTGAAAAGAGTTTCATTGCAACTGCATACGAATACGATGTGCCAGTATACATATCTACAATAAAAGATTCATCACTAGCCTTGAATTTAGTAGTTCACAGACTTAAAGACAAAATATACAATTTAGATTTTGTAAGAGAGATTATTGAGCAGGCAGCTATACTTTATGATTCAAAGAAATCAGGAATTTTAGAATTAGGAGGAGGAGTTCCAAAAAATACAGCTCAGCAAACAGGTCCACTATTAGACCAAATTCTCCGAAGAGATGACGGAGGACAAGATTACATTATTCAAATTACTGATGCACGTCCAGACACAGGAGGATTGTCAGGGGCAACACTTCAAGAGGGGAAGAGTTGGGGCAAAGTTCAAGACGCACATAATGGAATGGTTACAGTGTATGCTGATGCAACAATTGCATTTCCAATTCTTGCATTGTATGTTTTGAGTAACCAGAAAGCAAGAAAGACAAAAAGACTCTACAAGAAATTAGATAAATTATACGAGAAACTCAAAGACGATTATTCTAAAAACTCTACAAACTAACCAAGAAAACTAAAATTTGTCAAATCTTGCTCGTTCAAGGTCACGATCGTCTTTAGATTCTTTTTTCCATTCTTTATAGTGCTCTTTACAAAGGACTGTTTTTTTACCAGTTGAATTTACTCGAATACCTGCGTTTTCTACCTTGGCAGTGTTTAAAGAACGAGTACCGTCTTGATCACATCCTTCAACATTACATTTTGCACCTTTGGAAATAATGCCCATAACTTATGATAACAAAGATGTTATTTATACTTGAAAACAGTTTGAGATTTTTCAAATAATTAATAAAGATACAAGGCGAAAAAAATTCTTCATCGTTTATAAGAGGAATATTTTTTTCTAGAATTATGGGTGGAGCAAAAAAGCCAACAGCTGCAAATAAAAACAAATCAGCAGGAACCAAGGACACAAAAAAGAGTAAGAAGGACAAAGGCGAAAGTGGTCCAAAAAAAGCCGAAATCACAGTTATGATAAATGAACAACAAGCAATGAAGATTATTCAAAACTCTAAAGTAGTGACAGTCCAAGATCTGGCAAGACAAACAGGAGTTAAAATTTCTGCAGCAAATGCATTTCTAAAAAATTCTGCAATCAAAGGAACTGTAAAAAGAGTTGGCGGTTATTCAGGACATCATTTGTATCAAGCAGTATCCTCATAAAGACATAAGATATCACCAGATTTAACGTCCTTTAATGCATCAATATTATTACCTAATTTTCCAATTGGAGTCATTGTTTTTCCAGACACCACATCGTTTATGAAAAAACAAACGCTTCCAGATGATGCTAAAAATGCAATATCTCCTTTTTTGAATTCAGACCTTGCTCTCTCCGTTCCAGAATCAACACTAGTTTCAAAATACAAAATGCTTTTCCCCAAAAGATGAGCGTTTCCCTCTAACGGCAAGGATCTCATAATGGTTCCAACAGTTCGAGGAGACAAGTGACGTTTTAGATCACATGAAATTTTTGCTTTACCCCGAATTTCTAAAATAAGTTGTTTTCTGGAAACTGAAGATGTACTCAATTCGTACATTAAAATGATTAGATTATATAACGTTTTAAGAAAATTTTGTTACTTGTCTGATGTCGAAGGAACACCATTGTTAGAAACACCAGAATCTGAAGTTTTAGAAACACCAGAATCTGAAGTGGATATTTTACCAGAAGAAAATGCTGGACTGAATAAAGCATTAGATACTTATCGAAAATTAATTGAGAAGAAAGGCGGAGTAGAACCACTAAGTGAAAAAGATCAAGAAACTCTTGAAAAAAGAATCAAAGAAATTGAGAACAGAGAAGTTGTTGAAAAAGTAGAAGAGCATGAGGCAACGGAGATCCAGTGCGAGAAGGGCAAAATCACAATTGGTCCACCAACACTTACAAGATTTGAAAAAGCAAGAATAATGGGTGCAAGAGCTCTGCAATTATCATTAGGTGCACCACCATTCATTCCAATTCCAAAAACTGCAAGAATTTCATTAGATATTGCAATGGAAGAGCTTGAACAAAGAGTCATTCCAATTACAATCAGAAGAGTACTTCCAAATGGAGATTTTCAGAACATTCCAATTGATTACTTTGAAAAATGAATCATTGGTCGATAAAACTTAAAAGAACAAAAAATTGTTGATTGTTGAATAATGCTCATGGAAGAGACAACTGAACCGTATGGTCAGGAGCAGACCGAAAAGTCTGACGATACCATCATAAATATTGGAAATGATCCTGTAATGCAATCAGCTATAGATGTACTGTCTACATTAGGAAGTAAACATCAGGTTATTTTAAAATCAAGAGGAAATTCAATTCCAAACGCAGTAGCTGTTGCAAATATTATTACTGAAAAAATGCTAAAAGGTAATTCCAAAATTCAGAAAATTACTCTAGATACAGTTTCAGCCCCTGGGATTGGCAGTATGACATCAACAATTGAAATTATTTTAAATAAAATCTAATAAACGCTTCCAGGACCTTTAAGAAGCATGTTTTCACATTCTTTACACACCTGTTCATCAATGTTTGATTCTAGATTATGATGTATCTCACAAATTAACAAACTAGACTTGATATAATTACAAAGACCTATGAATTTTGAAAGACTGGACGGAGTATATGCCATGTCAGATGAAAGACTATCACTTAGCTCATCAATCATAATTGCAACTTGTTTTTCTGCCAAAAGTTTTGCAATTAGTGATGGGTCACCTCTTGTGCCACGAATGTAATTACTAATGGCAGCTTGTGTCACTCCCAACATTTTAGAAATTTCATCTTCTCTAATATTGTGATCTTCTGCAAGTTTCTTGGCAAGAATTGCACGTAGTGCAGGAATGAGAGTTTTAGATTCAATTTCAGCAGGAAGAAGCATTAACCATGAATAATCTCACAACATATTTTAAGTTTGCAATAAAATACAAGATTAATCAAAGTAATTTGATCAGGCATAGATATTTTAATTTCAGAACAAACTGAGTCATATTGGATAATGTTTTCAAGGATCTTTACAAAGTTTTAGAAGAATCCTGTAATTCATGCAAATCTAATTTGATAGCATTATCTGGCGGATTAGATAGTTCCATAATAGCATATTTCTTAAAACAGAGAAAACCAAAAGCCATTGCAGTTATTGCAGAAGACTTTGTTTCAACAGACCTAACATATTGTCAAAGGATTGCAAAAGAAATGGATTTACCTCTAACAATTTATCATGTTAAAACTGCCACAATTCTTGAAGCAGTTGAAAATACAATAAAGATTTTAAAAAATTTCAATGATATTGAGATTCGAAATAATGTTGTAATGTATCTGGCAATTAAATGGGCAAAAGACAATGGAGAAAAATCAATTATCACAGGAGACGGGGCAGATGAATTATTTGCAGGATATAGTTTTCTCATAAATAAACCTGAAAATGAATTAGAAACAGAGATTAATCGTGTTTGCTCGGTAATGCATTTCCCAACACAGCAGATTGGTAAAGAATTAGGAATAGATGTGGAATCGCCATTTCTAAAAGATTCAGTGGTGCAACTGGCTAGAAAAATTCCAGCAGACATGAAAGTAAGAAATGAGGAAGATCAGAGACATGGAAAATGGATACTTCGTAAGACATTTGAAAAATATCTGCCTCAACAAATAACATGGAGAAATAAATCACCAATGCAAGAGGGTTCTGGAACTACAGGTCTAACAAATTTGTTTGAATCAATAATTAATGAAGAGAAATATGTTGAAAAAAAACTCACCATAGAGAAAGAAGACATGGTAATCATTAGGAGTAGAGAGTCAATGCATTATTATGAAATTTATAAGAAATTATTTGGTGTTCCTAAAAAAAGTACAGAGAACGCTTGTCCATATTGCAAATATGAAGTGAAAAATTCTAAATTTTGTAGAATGTGTGGAGCTTTTCCAATCTAGATTTTATTTTTATATTTTCTAGGTTTTTTGATAAAAATACGTCTACAGCCATTACAACAAAAATGGAATTTTTTCCCATCATACTCATGAAGTAATGCTAGTTCTTCATCAAGTTCAATTCCACACACAGGATCTATTGGCACAAATTTTTGTCTTTTAATTTCTATTTATAGATACAGTTAGAAAATCATCGTTATGATGAATGAAAAGAGCAATATTTCTTCCAATCAAATATGTGTGAAAAACTACATTGGTAATTTTTTGAATTGTGGTCTGATTTTACAGGCAACATCTGAGATAATTTTTAAGATATGTTCCACATCTGATAGAGACAATTCTTTATGTCCTTTCTCAAAAGATTTTCTAACAATTGAGTTGATTTCCAAAGTCAATTCTGTGATTGCCAAATAACTAGAATCCAATTTTTCATTTGTGACCATATTAAAGACAATGAGTTTTGATTACTAATTAATAAGATCATAAAGTCCTAAAAGTGGAAATGGAATGTATTTTAGGAATTAATTATTTTAAGAATTTTTTTAGGGAGAACGCCGTAATCAGAATCAGGTTCTGATACTACGTAAAGAATATCTTCATTAATCAATACGCTTATTGCCAGGGCACGTTCTCTTGATGCCATTGCAAAATTTACAGTACCTAGCTGTTTATCAAATTCTTTTCTCATTTTTACACGCAATGCCAGTTCCATGAAAATCATTTCATCATCCTTTTCATTTTCTAAGGGTTCAATATTCTCTCGCATCCCCCCAGCAACTAATCGTCCTCTTTCATTAATTACCCCAGCAAATCGAATTTTAGGATCAATTGATAAAATTGATTTACAAATTTTTGCATAATCATAAATCTTAGCAGACAAGTACACTATTGCTTAACAAGGGCTCATTTATTATTTTTCCATGAAATTTTCTTCTCAAAATAGAAAATATGCTTATGAAGTAAGTTTTTTGACCAATGCTAGAAATTCATCTTCTGGTATGGGAGGGATTTTCATGATTTCTAGATTTTCTGAAACATGCTCAGATGATTTCTGTCCAACTAACGGGGCCAAAATACCAGGAGAGGAGCGAATAAATTGCAAAGCACGAAGAGATGGTTTCAGTTCGTCAAATTCCGGCATGACACCAGGACCTAACAAACGACCTTGCATAAATGGGACACTTGTAAATACACCAATCCCTAATGAAGCAGCCGCCTCTAAAATTGAAACTTGTTTAGATTCTAGTAATTGATTTTTACCAAGTAGTGCTTGATCATAATGCATGTTAAATGGTAATTGTATAAATCGAAATCCATGATTTTCACCTCCAATTTTTTTAGCTAGATTAACGGTTTCTTCAAGAGACAGATAGTGAGGATTGTCTTTTGCCACTCTAAAGCACTCCCATGTGGCCATACCGTAAAATTTGATTTTTCCCTCATCTCGTTTTTGTTCATATAATTCAAAAACAGATTTTAAATTCTCTTGAAATTGTTCTTTTGAGACATCTTTGATTTGTCCTTCAACTGCATTATGAAGATACATTAAATCCACACAATCCATGTTTAGATTTTTTAAACTTCTATCTAGTTGATCAGAAAGATAAGTGGGAGTCATACAATGATACCCAGATGTAACATCACCTTCTTTAATAACACCTTTTTGAGAATATTCTTCTTTGACATATTCCCAAAAACCTAATTTAACGTCTGCATCATTTGTTACGTAGCCGTTTTTAGTACTCAGAAACAATTGATCACGAGATATTTTTTCTTCCTGAATTAATTCAGATATTGCCTTTCCAACAGAGCGTTCTGCTTTTTGGGCACGATAGTTAATTGCAGTGTCAATTACATTTATTCCAGATAGAACGGATTGTTTTACAGCATTTTTAACTAATTCATCAGTTCTAGAATCTGGATCACCAAGATACGTTCCAATTCCAATGTTCGATAGAGACAAATTTACAAAATCATTAAAATTTGCTTGATTCACGCCTGAGTTTTGAGCAAATCTTTTAGTTCCTTCACTAGTTGCAAAGCCGGAAATCATGTTAATCATAATCAACTGCTAAATTTATGTCTAAAGCGTTCATATGTCAATCAGAAAACTAGCAACAAACAAGGCACCGGTAATTCTACCAAACAATAATGTAGACAACATAAATGGTAAAAGATTCTCAACAGAATCATAATTTTTTTGCAGCCCTAATCCAGATTTTATCACCAACGGCATACTAAAAAAGCTAATCAAAGATAATAGTGGGAATAGATTTGCAGATACACCAACAATAATTGCACTGTATGAGATTAATGGAAAAACCCAAAACAATTTGGATGCTTTTTCTTTACCTACTGCAATGACTAGAGTTTTTCTACCTTTTGATTTATCCACATCATGATCTGGAAAGGACGCAATGAAAAGCACTAGTGCAGATAAAGAACCAACAACTATCCCTCCAAGAATTGATTCTATATTAATTTCTCCAGATTGAATAAAAAAAGTACCAATTACAATCATAGAGCCCTTAACTGCTACAAAAAATTCACCTAAACCAGAATCAACAATTTTTGTTGAATAAAAATAGATAGATAAAATTGCAAATCCCAGAATTATTGCAATTAGTATTCCGTCGGTAATTACAAAATATCCACCAATTAGAGAACCAATTATTAAAAATATAATGCCTGCACGATACACAGAAGAGGGTTTGAGTAAACCTTCAGGCAATACTCCAGTACCACCGCTCATTTTGGTTCGTTTTGTTTTGGTATCAATTCCTCGCTTAAAATCCCAAAAATCATTCAGCAGATCCACACTAGCATGAAGTGCCATTACCCCCGCAAATGTCAATAATGCATCAAGAAAATCTATAGAAGAATTCTGCCACCAATTTATCGCCAAACCAACAGAAACAGCAATAACTGATGCAAGAAGGAATCTTATCCTAATCACACGAAACCATACTGAGAGCATAAGAATAGTCATAATTTTTCAGTATAATATTCATGAGATTTAAGAATCACCATTGTTTATATCAAATCTAATGAATAGACAAATCATGATAATTGGCAAAATAGTAGAAAATGAAAAGAGAGTAAAATTCAACGTCGAGATTCATTGTAATGATTGTGGTGCATCAGTACCTGGGGGGTTACAAACTGGAGAATTATATTTTCAAACAGATGATTTTAAAATAGAGCTAGAAGAATTTAAGAGGAATTATCTTTGTGGAATCTGCAGAGATAAGAAAAGAGTTAAAAAATAATAAATCATATTTCTTCATCATCTTCCCAATCTTCTTCTAAATCTGCTTTTGATTTCTTTAAGAACACAAACATCACTATTTCTATCATTAAAATTCCAGCAATGACAAGGTAGACATCCCATTCACATTATGTTCATTTCTATGGGACTCATCAAAGCCTCCCAAAACCATAGATGTCAAAAATTTTATTAAAAAAAGCAAGTGAAGACTAGTCACACTAGGGACTCATCATTAACTTCTATTGGTTTTCTTCCCATAAAACCCGAATCTTTTTCATGCCAGAATTTAATTTCTGTCTCACCATATTTCCAACACAACCAAACTTCTTCGTCAAATCTCTTTGAAGGAAAATCAAGAAGGCCTTGCTCAATACTTTTAACAGATACACCAGTATTCTCCAATATTTCTACTGCCTCATAGAATTTGGTAATAGCAGAATTTAATTTCTGTTTTAAGGTGATAAATTCTTCAAATGAATTTGTAGTTGAAAGGATCATTTGCAGTTGTTGCTCTATTTTTGATACTTCGTTCTTTTTTGACAAGGCATACTCAAATTTTTTTATCACATCAGGGAGAGCAGTGTTTGCCTCATTAGTGGTAAAAAGTGAGAACATATTCCGTCTCAGGAAGGCTGGATTAAAAATCTTAGGCACAAATTTATTAAGAATTCTAATAGAAAGTGTAATATGAGCAAGGACCAATTAGAAGAAATCATTATTCAAGTAATTAATGGAGCAGTAACAACAATTCCATCCTATCTAGAAGACATTAAAGAAAACAAAGAGACCCTCAAAGTTGAAAACCCACAAGAATTTGTTTATGGTATTGTTATGGGAATGGCTCTTGGTATGGGCGGTGCAATACTTAGTGCTCAAAAAGAGATACCAACTACAGAAGATCAGATGAAAATAAGAGACATCGTATACAAACACATACCTGAAATAAGAGAACGAATATTCACTTGATAAAATTTAATCAAAATGAGATAGATTTTCTAGCATCTCTAGAAGAAGCAAGAATTGCAACATCTCACAATGACACCCCACATGTAAAACCAGTATCGTTTGTATTCTACAATAATACTATTTTGGTTGCCACAGATTACAATACACGAACATTTTCAAATGTAAAATTAAATCCAAATACAGGAATTGTAATTGACACATACAAATCAGGAAATCATAAAGCAGTTTGCATTCAAGGAAAAATAGAAATTGTTGAAAAAGGCGAAGAATTTAAAAAAATTTATGATATTTTTTATAGAAAATTTGAATGGGTAAGAAAAGATCCATGGAGTGAAAATGAAGCTCCATTTTTGAAGATTATTCCAAACAATAAAGTAAGTTGGGGTTTAAAATAAAATATTTGAAAATAAATTTTTGAACTAGTATACATAGAAATAGGTTTATTGAGATGTTCAATTACTTGTTTAATTTTTTGAATATCAAATGGCTTGTGAATCATTGTAATCACCCCATTTTCTTCTAATGTTTTTTGACATTCGTCTGTAAAGTGTTTCCAGTTACGATCACCGCCTTTACAGTTAAATTAATTTTTTAATTTCTTTTAATGCTTTAATTCCATTTAATTTTGGCATTTCAACATCTAAAAATAGAATGTCAGTCGATACTTAGAAAAAAGTTTTATTGTGTCTAACCCATTATGGCCAATTGCTAAAATTTCTAACTCATTAATTGCCAATAATTCTGAAAAAAGTTCTATGATTTGAACATCATCCACAATAACACGTTT